>CAZYEN010000029.1:0-70761 GCA_964646465.1 uncultured Candidatus Saccharibacteria bacterium
TTGAATCTAAGAGGGAGTTATTGAGACGGGGAATATTATTTAGTTTAGTATGGATGATTGTTGCTTTGATGGGGCTTCACGTTATTATTCCTACTTTCTTTGGTTATAGACAAGCTGATGGAGTTTTGGATGTTTCAGAGGAGGGTAGAAAGCTTGCTTTTGTGAAAGATTTTTATTCTCCAAATGTTTTAGAAGTTATGTATTTACAAAACAAAGAGGCTATTGTATCTGAGGAACTAGGATATTCATTACTTGGTATTCCTCTAGAATATCGTTTAGTGTGGTTTTTCTGGTCTTCTTTAGGAATAATATCTATTATTTGGTTTAGGAAGAATAAATATATTATTCCGATTTGGTTGTCTACTGGATTGTCTGGATATTTAGCTCTGGGTTATAGTAAGTCTTGGTTATATAGGATTTTGAATGAGTATTTTCCATATTTTTGGGGGCTTAGAACTCCTGGTAGATTTATGATGATTTTTGCTCTTGGAATTTCTATTCTTGGTGGACTGGTTTGGTACTATATTTTTAAATCTGCTAGATTAAGAGCTTGGAGATTAGGGGCGGTTAGTGTCTTTGGACTTGTTTTAGTGTTGGTGATTATATCAGCTAGACATCAAGAATTTGAGATGAAGACCTTTAATTCTATACCAGATATGGACTATCATTTGCCTGGAGTTATGGAGGCTAAAAAGGCTTTAGACAAACTTAATCCAAATATGGAGTATAAAATTTTAGATTTGACTAGAGATGATGACGGTGCTTGGCATCATACTAGGGCGATGTCGGTTAACCAAAGGTATCTGAATGACTTTGAGAAGGTATTAATAAATTATCCTGCTAAAGATTGGACGAAAATTCTACAAGAAAATAATATTAAATATGTTATTGCTAGTAACTATGAAGATTATTGTGATTATAGGTTTACAATGGATTTTTATAATAGTAAAAATATAATAGGTTGTTATTTGTTGCAAAGAAAATCTTCTCTTAAACCTCTTAATCTCGCTTTAGATAATTATAGTATTTATGAGGTTAAAGATGTAAAGCCTTATGTTTATGGGGATGGTATAGCTGAAGATTTTTCTTATAATCCTATTATTAAAACGGGAGATGAAAAGCAGAAGGTTAGAGTGGCTGAGATATATTCACCACAATTTAGATGGGCTTGTAGTGGAGGAGAGGTAGTGGAATCCACTCCGGAGCGTGATGGTTTAGTACAGGCTTCTATTTTACCCGCTAACTCGGAATGTAAGTTTGGGTATTATAAGGCTTGGTCTGTGAGAGTTGCTGACTGGATTTTTTATGTTTTGTTTGGTATGGCTGTTGGCGCTGGTCTTTGGAGTCTTGGTAGGGTTGTTGTAAAGAGGAGGTAGTGAAGAGTAGATTTTAATTATATATCCACACCCGTCGACTTGGTCGCCACCCTCGCCAAGCGAGGGACAAAATACTGTCCACCCTCCCCCTATGGGTACTCCCTCCTAAGGGAGACAAAAGCTCAAGTTGCAAAATAACATCCACCCCTTCCAGCAAAGCTGTCCACCCCTCAAGAGGGGAATTTAGAACAAATCTATACTCAGAAGGAGTACAAAATATATATTTGTTTTGATAAATCTCAACTTATATGATATTATAAAGATAAGTTTATAGATAAAATTATCTTATGGTGGATATTAGCATTGTTGTTCCTGCTTATAAGGAGAAGGATAATATTGCAAAGACGATTCAAGCTCTTGAGGCTTATGCTATTCAGCAACCTTATGAGATTGAAATTATTATTGCGATTGATGGTTGTCAGGAGACTTTTGATGCAGCTTTTCCATTTGAATCTGAGCTGACCTCAGTTAATCTCTCTACTCCTAATCAGGGGAAAGGGTGGGCTCTGAAATATGGTCTTTCTTTTGCTAAGGGCAAATATGTGATTTTCTATGATGCTGGGCTTGATTTTCCAGTTGAGAATATTTCTCTTGTGATTGCAACTTTACAGATTACCGAGGCTCCTGTGGTAATTGGCTCAAAGCGGGCTGCTGGCTCGGTGATCAAATATCCTTTTTATCGTCGGGTGATTAGCTCTATGGCACAGCTAACTACTTTTGGTTTGTTTGGGCTAGGAGTGAAGGATACTCAAGTGGGTCTCAAGGGGTTCGAGAGAGATAAAATCACTTTCATTATGGATCAGATGTTGGTCAAAAGATATGCCTTTGATATTGAGATGTTGGTCTTGGCTCGGTATTATGGCTATCCAATTTTGGAGGTGCCGGTGAGATTATATCTTAATTTGACTTCTACGGGTATTAATTATAAGACGGTGAAAGATACCTTTATTGATACTTTGGGAATTTTTTATCGCCTTCGAATTATTCGGTATTATCAGCGACAGGTTAAACAAAGAAAATTGTTAGAAAAGAAAAAAGCCACCGCTTGAGGGCGGGGGCTGGGTGAGATGACTCAAAAGTCAATCTTTATGATGATTGGACAGTGGTCCGAAGCTGGCTTCAAATCACTAGTATAGATTACTAACGCTTTAAAATTAGTAAAATTATCTAATGAAGATATCCTCTGTAGTGCATAATCAACCTGTATGACAGGACAGGGGAAGAAAAAATTTCTCCAAAGCCAAGCGGTATGTTTTTTAATGCCATCTTTCAAAAATATTTCCCAAAAGTACGGTAGCGGAAAGGTTGAGGCTTGTACCATCGACTCCCAACCATAATAACTCAATATGCGAGGAGATGTAAAAGATTGTCTTACTTGTCTACTGCACAACCAGAGCCCGAAATGTCTCCAATATTGGAAAAATTTGGGTATGGATGCAAACATGGTATCTCTTTCAGACATGAATATGGTGTTGAGATCTCCTACAATGATGTCGTGGTCATTATCATTTAATATAGCTCTTAGCTCTCTTTCTCTTTTGACAGACGAATTAGCTTCTAAATATGTCACCGCTATCTTAACTCTATATATATCAAGGGAAACAAAGTTTCTATCCCCGTATAGGTTTTTAAGGGTACTAAATACAACCTCTTCAGGAATATCTTTTCTAACTAAGATGGCATAGTTCATATCCTCTATATCTCCAAGAGGATACAATCCTTCCAATCTGTACTCTGGGAAGAGATGCTCAAATGTACCTTCCTGCCATTTATTCCAACCAAAAGCATCGATGATTGCCACCACTGATGGAGTAAAAAAATTTATGCATTCTGCGATTTGTCCTAGTCTTAGAGTATAGCCATAAATGTCTTTAATTTTGTAGTCTTTCTGACCTCCCTGGCAGATATTCCAAACCATTAAGGTTAGAGAGTTTGTAGTGACCACTTGCAAAAGCTATAAAGAACATTATCTATATAACATATTTTAGCTATATTTGCAAGAGGGGGAGTAAAGAAAAAACCCCGCTGCTTAGCGGGGTTGGATAGGTGTCCAAAGGCGTTCCAGCCATCTGGTACATTGCTCTGGGCTCATGATGAGCCAGAACCTGTCCATCTGGACAGGGGGGAGAACCACTGACTTCTCCCTATGGGGAGAGGAAGTTTCTGGTTGCTTGATCTCGAAAGAAATTTGAGACATTGTTTTATGTCTATTTTCAATTACAATTATACCATAAAAACAGTGTTTTGTCAACATATAGTGTCAAATATGAAAAATAAAAAGCCGTACAAATCAATTGTGCGGCTTATAATGTTTTAGATGTGTTTTGTGAAGTCTGTGCTTCCAGACATTTTTTGAGGTTATTTAGTCTCCAATCAGCTATGTATATGAGTAGTCCGTAATTTATGTCATTATCTCGGTCTCTATGAGTTTTGTGTTTTCTTCTGTCTAACATTAAACTGGGGTTGCTCCATTCTTGAGTCAATATATCTAAATCTATTGTGGTTATTTTGTTGTGTTGTGGTAGAAATCTCCTATTTAATAATATATCGAAATTAATTTTATATCTTAAGCAATATTCTTGTAGGTCTAGCTCGTGATACCCCCACCCTTTTACTCGTTTTATTTTTCTGATAGTTTGGTTTGATTGAATACAGATTAGATGAATATTTAGTTTGTCGGAGTATAGATTTTCTGATCTAAGTAAGATGTTAGATATTTCCTCTTTTGTACACTTGTCAAAAGATATATAAAGAATATTAGTGTCACGAATACATATTTTGGCTACATATATATTGGGAGTTAGTTTCAATACTCTTATTTTGGCTGGAGATATGTAATAATCAGCAGTTGTTTTTAGAGTTGCTAGACAATACTGGTCATCACATATCCATTTTAGTTCATATTGATTCCTTATATCAATTATTTTTGTATCACCGGGTTTCGTATTTACAAATAAACAGTAAATTGGAGGGTCTTTTTGATCAAAAATGTCTTTAACATTTTGATTTCTTGGTAGTTTAGTTGGGTCAAGAATTAGCAAACTAAAGTATTCTGGTGATAAGGAGGTACTCATTTTGTAAAAGAACAATTTGATATTTTGATTATAACATATAATCTAATATCTTTAATATAAAATAAAAAGCCCACTCAGAATGTTCTGGGAGGGCTTTGGGTGAGTTAGGTTGGGCTATCAAACTATAGCTTTAAAGCGAGGTCTTTTGCGCATTTTATTTATAAGCAGGCTAGAGGATAGGTACCAACAGTTCTCAAGGTGTTCGAGCTTAGTATCGACAATATATATAATACACTTTGTGAAACTCCTATTTTGAAAATATCGAATTACTTCATCATTGAGCCGTTCTATGTTTCTTTCGGAAACAAAGTAATGTAATCCTGCCTCATTCTCGTCGTGATGCTCAAAGTGTAGCCACTCCTGATAATCTCCTCCTTCATATTTTGTATTACAACTACAAATCATATCAAGGTCAGAGACATTATAGTTTATAAGATTTAAGAAATCAAATACGTACCTTAGTTTTGTTATCTTCGGAATGTATAGTATCTTTAAATTTTTTAAATGTATTTCTAAAGATTGCATTGGTCCCATCTTTAGCCTAGCAACAGGTGCATACCGTACATACTGGTTGTGGGGTTTATAGGAAGCTACACAATACTCTCCACACCATTGAATATCCCATTGAATATCATAAAAATCAGTAATTTTATTGATGATTGGAGTTATTAAAAGTTTATTCCCGATAAAAATATAATGATTTACAGTATCTAGAGAATTCTTATCTGGATCAGCCAATATATTGTTTGCAACCTCCTCCAACTCCTCTGCATAGAGTGGGAGTTGGACATTAATTATTATGGCCAACGAAGTGAGTCGGCGGGGTCTTACTCTTGGCTTTTCTCTGAACTTCATTTTAGTTCTCCAATTTTTGTGAAAGGGCAAGTTAATTCATACCATAAAAACAAGATGTTGTCAAATTTCAGTGACAAATAAAGTCTTATTTTAAGTATATTTTTGTGGTATAATGAATATATAAATTATAAAGTTTGCATTCATGCCTAAAAAAATTTCTCTGGAGATTAAGAACTTATATAAAACTTATCAGGATGGAAAGGTAAAGGCTTTAAATGGCGTTGATCTTACTATTTATAAGGGGGAAATTTTTGGTCTTCTGGGGCCTAATGGAGCTGGGAAATCTACTTTGATTAATATTATAACTACTCTTGCTAATAAAACATCGGGTGATATTATAGTTAATGGTATTGATTTTGCAAAATTTCCCTCAGAGGCCAAGACTTATCTCGGGGTGGTGCCACAGGAATTTAATTTTAATTGGTTTGAAAAGGTGGAAGATATTGTAGTTCAGCAAGCTGGATTTTATGGGATGCCAGCGAGAGAAGCAAAAGAGCGGGCTGAAGTTTTACTCAAACGATTGGGTTTGTGGGATAAGAGGAATACAATCTCAATGAAATTGTCCGGAGGGATGAAGAGACGCTTGATGATTGTGCGGGCTCTGATTCATAAGCCTGAGATTTTGATACTAGACGAGCCCTCCGCAGGAGTAGATGTGGACTTGAGGCGAGAGATGTGGGAGTTTGTAAGAGAGTTGAATCAAGAGGGAGTGACTATTATCCTAACCACTCATTATTTGGAAGAGGCGGAGAATCTTTGTGATAGAGTAGGAATTATTAATAAAGGAAATATATTAGAAATAGGTACAGTCAAAGAATTATTATCTGAGCTTAAAAAAGATACTTTGGTACTGGATGTAGTGGGAGAGATAAGAGCTTTACCAGATAGGTATAGAATAGTTGAAGATGGTAGATTGGAGACAGATTTATTACAAGGAGAGGATTTATACAATGTTACAAATGAATTACATAGCAAGGGGTTACAGGTGACGGGTATTAGGAATAAGACCAATCGTCTAGAAGAGGTGTTTATTAATAAAGTAAATCAATAATATGAAGGCTCCAGTTTTTACACCATTATATACGATTATCAATAAAGAAATGATTCGAATTTTTCGAATCTGGACACAAACATTATTACCTTCTGTTATTACTACGAGTCTTTATTTTTTGATTTTTGGTTCTTTTGTGGGCTCTCAAATTAAGGATATTGAAGGTATTAGCTATATGCAGTTTATAGTACCTGGACTGGTGATGATGGCAATTATTACTAATTCTTTTATGAATGTGGTAGGATCCTTTTTTGGAGCTAAATTTGGGAAAAGCATAGAGGAACTACTAGTATCTCCAACTCCAAACTGGGTAATTGTCTGGGGTTATGTGATTGGAGGAGTGGTAAGAGGACTTGTAGTGGGAGTTTTGGTGCTGATTATCGCATTATTATTTACCAAGCTGACTATTATGAATTTGTGGGCTGTTATTCTATTCTCAGTCTTAACGGCTGTAGTATTCTCATTAGGTGGACTTATGAATGCAGTTTTTGCTAAAAAATTTGACCATACAGCTATTGTACCGACTTTTGTACTAACCCCTCTTACTTATCTTGGAGGAGTGTTTTATTCGGTTAACGCTCTACCAGAATTTTGGCAAAATATCTCGAAATTTAATCCAATTCTATATATGGTAAATGGCTTTAGATTTGGATTTTTTGGAGTTACTGATGTCTCAATTACAATCTCAGTTGTAATCTTGGTGATGTTGGTCTTGATATTATCTATTACTGATGTAATTCTTTTGAGAAAAGGTGTGGGGTTGAGGAGTTAGGGGGCGATAACATAATTATTATGGAAACAATATATTTTATTTTAGTCTTATATACTATATTATTACCAATACCATTTGGCATATTTTGCATTATGTATACGATTAATTATAAAACTAAATATAAAAGTCAATTGTGGTGGATATTAGGTCTTATTTGTATTTCTTATATACTTATGGCTATGGGAGGAATCATTAGCGATAATCTCGGTACAGATGGGGGGCAATTTAATTGGATTACTGATATTATTATTACTATTAGCTATATCCTTGGATTTAGGTATCTATATAAAATAAAAAAATTAAGAGAAAAGTAAAGTACTAGAAATACTTAGTAAATATTAAATGAATATACTTAAAAATAACATTCTCACACTAACAATAATATTAGCGATAGCGATAATATTTTATTTTATTCCATTTATGTTTGGGCAATTCATATCTCCTTTTATAATTTTGATTGGGTTGAAAATGTCCCTACAAGCAAAAAGTTTAGATAAAATTATATTAGTTTTGGTGTCTATAGTATTTTATTGGTATTCTTTACAGATGATATCTTTAGAGATGGATCAATTAGATAATGTGATTGATAAAGAAGTACAAATTCCCACCAGTCAACTAACTCATAGTATTACAATATTTGTAGCTTGTTATGTAGTCGGTTTTGGGGCGATAAAAAGAAGAAAATAGCTCACCCCTCCACTTTTTCAAATCTATTAACAATTTGTCCCTTTTCTAGTTGGACGGGTGTATTCCAGCCATCCTCACCATTTACTTTTCTGACCCAGATTATTGAGTCGTCTAGACTTTGGTAAATTACTACAGGCTCTTCATCCCATTCTAATAGGGCTAGATTGAGTACTTTGTAATGTTTTTGAGGACTTTTGTAATGATAATATTTAACTCCTATTTTTATATTATATTGCTCGAGATTTAATTTATCTAATAATTGAGTGGAGTCTGTATGTGCCATAGATTTTAAGTTTAGAATATACTTAATTATAGCATAATTATAGTCCCTCTATATATAAATGCAAATGATTTGCATTTATATATATTCTTTGATATACTTTGAAAAGTAAATTAGATAATATTATGCAAGATAAGCAAACTAAACTTTTACCGGTGACGGTATTATCTGGATTCTTAGGTAGTGGGAAAACCACTCTTCTTAATGCCATTCTCAAAAATAGGCAGGGTCTTAAGGTTGCTGTGATCGTGAATGATATGTCTGAAGTGAATATTGATGCTGAATTGGTAGCTAATAATGAAGTCTCTCTAAGTCAGACTGAGGAAAAGTTAGTAGAGCTCAGCAATGGATGTATTTGTTGTACATTGCGGGAAGATTTATTGGTGGAGGTGAAAAAATTAGCTCAAGAAAATCGTTTTGATTATCTCGTGATTGAATCTACAGGAATATCTGAACCATTACCTATTGCTGAAACTTTTACTTTTGATGATGAGTCTGGAGATATTTTGTCTAATTTCGCAAGATTAGATACTATGGTGACGGTGGTAGATACGGCTAATTTTATGAATTATCTTGCCTCAGAAGATCAGCTTAAAGATACTGATGAATCTCTTGGGGAAGAGGATACCCGAACCATTGTAGGACTCCTTACAGATCAAATTGAATTTGCTGATGTGATTGTATTATCTAAAGTGGATTTGGTGGATAAGGGAACTGTGGGTACTATTCGAGGTATTGTAACCAAGCTTAACCCTGATGCCAGAATTATTGAAGCGGTGAAAGGCGATATTCCTCTTAATGAGATTCTCAATACCGGATTATTTGATTTTGATAAGGCTTCTCAAAATGTGGGGTGGCTCAAAGAGATGCGAGGAGAACATACTCCAGAAACTGAGGAATATGGCATTAGTAGTTTTGTCTATGAGTCCAAAAAGCCTTTTGATAGACAAAAGCTGATGGAATTATTGCAAAATGGTACACTACAGGGCGTAGTCCGATCTAAAGGGTTTGCTTGGGATAATTCTGACCTTACGACAGCTTTATTATGGTCTCAAGCAGGGAATATTATCAATCTAGACCCGTATGGATATTGGAGTAAATCTAAGAGTGGGTATATTAAGGGGGAGCAAAAAATTGTCTTTATTGGAGCTAATATGGATAAAAAAGCTATTGCAGAAGCTTTAGATAAGTGTTTGGGGATATGATTTTAGCATTTTTAGGTAAAGGTGGTAGTGGTAAGTCTTCTGTATCTGCTCAGATGTCCCTTTATCTTGCTTCTCAGAGGAAAAATGTATTGGCTATTGATGCTGATCATAATATGGATTTGTCATATAATCTGGAGGGAGAAGATATGATGTATTATGGAAATGCTTTAATGGATTTACAATTAGCAGTTGGTCTTGATAAAGAAGAAAAGTATTCAGCTGTATTTTTGCAGAATATAGTGAAACGATTTACTTTATCTCCATTATCTTCTGAAATTGAGAAGTATTCTATGAAGTTGGAGAATGGTATTCGATTGATGAGTGCTGGACCTCAAACTGATGATGTCCTGTATGGAAAAGCTTGTAGTCATATTTTAACTACTCCATTAAAACTTCTTCTTCCTTTATTAGAGCTTCAAGAAAATGAGGTTGTGATAATTGATGAAAAAGCTGGAGCCGATGGAGTTTCTACAGGAATTATTACAGGGGTGGATATTGGAGTAATAGTTTGTGAACCAGCATTACATAGTATCAAAACTGCAAAGCAAATTGCAGAATTAATAAAATTTTATGAAACTCCTTATATGTTTGTAGGGAATAAAGTAACTTCAAGTGAAGACAAAAATTTTATTGAGGAAAGTTTGGGAGAGATTCCTATTGCTTACTTAATGGAAAGTACGAATCTAAAAAGAAATCCCTCTCTCTTGGTTTCAGAGTGGAGTGATGAGCTGTCCATGATATTCGAACATGCACAAAAGATATCTCAGAATAATCGTTTAGAAAGAACCATAAAGAAATTTCAACGAAATCAGAAATTTTCTCATAATTAGTTGCCGTTACCAAAGAGCTCACGAGAATGGGTTCTTTGGTGATGGGAACATTACCAGGTTACAATCCCTTTACGGAGACTCACACATCATGTGTAATGCACATTTCAATGAACATCTTGCTCCTCTTAATCGTCGGCATTTGGAAGATGTTCAGACTTATTTTCCCTCTCAAGCTGAGTTTGCAGAAAAAGTCTTTCATGCGTTGATATCTAATTTGAATCCTCAGGTTAACCTTCTTGTTGCCTTTGTGGCTCTGAAGTATCAATATGATCTTGGTATGAGAGGTATTTTTGGAAGATTTGGCAGAGTGCTTTATGCTCCACTTTCTATCGTTGCAAAAACAGGCTCTCATGAATGGATTCGTTTCCGTCCCATCGTTGTGGAGGAACTTCACAAAAGTTTCCTTTCCCTTATGATGGCGAAAGAGAATCGTCTAGCTTTGGAGGGTGTGATGGGTGAGTATGGACTTACTCTATCGCAGAGACATTGCTGTGGCATTATCTTTGGAGAAAGTTCATCGGTATATCGCTTTGAGTCTTCAGATGAGTCAAAGTTGCGGAATGAAATGCGGAGTTATGCTGAATCAATGGGTATGCCTGTTAGAGTTGTAGAGTTTGATAATATCCCAAGTGAGAATAGTGATTTGGGAGTAGTTGAACGAGCATTTTATGATTTGTGCAGTGATGTGTTTGCTCGAATTGCATTGCAAGGATATGAATCTTATATTGATCCTCGGCAAGAATTGCTCTGGGATGAAATTGTTCTCTCAAAACCAGTTTTTATGAATACTTTGTGAGTTTGTACTCCATCAAGCCTGGCACCATGTGTTGGGCTTTTCTATATTCAAAAAGATAATATTGTAGTACAATATATTTTAAATATTGTATCCCGAATCGATAAGAACAGAATGATATATTGGAATCAAAGATTAGTAGTGGTATTACTTACTATAATAGCGTTGGGGATTGTATCTATCAGTGCTATAGTATCTCCAAAGGGGGATGAGTTATTGGAGAAAAAAGCTTCTCTATCTTATAATTCCATGTCTGATCCTAGTAGGACCTTTAGCGTGGACCAAGAGGCCAATATACCTACTTGGTTTACCAGTGGGATTGCTTTATATTTAGCTATGACTGCAGCTATGATTGCCTCCGTTGTAAAATCTCAAGGAAGTAAACAATCATGGGCTTGGAGAGGAATATCTATAATGGCAATTTATATCGCTCTTGATGAAGTGGCGGGATTCCATGAACTGGCAATTGAGCCTATAAGAGATACCTGGGAAATAAGCCCTTGGTTATATCAGGCTTGGGTCATACCAGCTATGCTAGGAGTGGTTTTTATCGGGATTATTTATTCTAGATTTTTGTGGAAATTACCTATTTATACAAAAATTTATTTATGTCTAGGGTCCTTAACTTATATTACTGGTGCTATTGGAGTAGAGGCAATTGGAGGGTTTGTATTGACTACTCAAGGTTTGAGTGATTGGTATGTTCAATTATCTCATATTGAAGAGTTTTTAGAAATGATGGGCTTGATCATTATTCTATATTCGGTTGTAGAATACGCTCGTCGTGAGCTTAAGTCTATGACAGTGATTTTAAAATAGAAAAATGTATGACAACTATTGACAAAAGTTCAAAAATATGTTAGTGTCCATGATAAATATAATTAGATTAGATGTGTCGCTATGATTAGATTGTCTTTCCGCAAGTTTGCATTTATAGCTCAGTTGGTTGTTTTGACTTTAGTATATCTATTTTATATCATTTTTATTATACAACTATTAACAACAAAAGATTTAGGTAGATTAGAGTCTGCATGGTTAATAGTTTTAAGCGTTATAGGTCTATTTTGGATAAGTAATTTATTATTAAAAATTAAAATAGTTAAAAGACATATTCGCAGACTTTTTGTATTAAATATCAATTTACTATTTAATAACCGTATAGTATGGTCTATTTTAGGTGTTTTTAATAAAAGATTTAAATTAATTAAAACTATATTTTTAGCATATCCAGCTAACCATAATTTCGCAAAAGAATATGTATTTGATAGTGTTTTAGAAGAGACTCGATGGTATCCTTGGTTTACAGGGTTTTTTATACAGAATGGAAAAGTCGGTTTAAAATTTGCTATATCTTCTACAGAGGATGACTTTAGAGATGAAAATAATTTAGATCAATTAAGAAGTGTTTGGTTAAAAATGAGTTATTTACAACATCTTTTAGAGTCTGACCAAATGACTTTTGCGGGTATTTTGCCAGGAGTATTTTATAAAAAGAATATTATTAACAATCTTCCGGTAGAGTTAGATAATACAGTTCAAGCTGTTAAGAAGTCAGTTTTATTAGTTATTGAAGAGTTGAACTTAAATAATAAAACGCCAATTATTGTGCTTGGAGGGAAGGGTTTTATAGGAGATAAATTTATTACCGAGATGAGTGATAAAAAAATTTACTGTATTGATATAAAAGATAATAATTATAGTATAAATGAACTTATAAATTCTGCAAACGATAAAGTAATAATTCTCAATGTAGCAAGTCAGCGGGCGTTGCAAGATAACTTGATTTATTTTAATGAAAAAGTTATTATAATAAATGAAGTATATCCGGAACCTTCTACTGAAATAGTTAATCGAATAAAGTCTCAAGGTGGAACTATATTTCACATTGTGGGTGTTTCGGGAAGATCTTTCCCAAGATTTCCAAGAGCATATAGGAATGGGATACCTTGCTGTGCTAGTTGGAACAGTAAAAATACTGATGTTAAATTGATAAAAATATAAATATAATACTGTAATGATAGAATTAAATTTAATACAAATACTTTTAATTACAGTAGGTGTAACAAACTTTGCTTTAGGTCTATTGGTATTACTAAGCTTTAATAAGAAAAAAGATTATAGTAGTGGTTGGTTTGCTTTAGTTGCATTTTCTGTTGTTCTATGGACCAGCTCAATGATTGTTTATAGAGGGTTTGATGATGTTAATAATATTGTGCTCTATACAAAAATATTATATAGCTCAGCTCTATTAATTCCTACAGTATTTTTAATATTTGTCAATAGATTGATTTCTAGTAAATATATATATATCAGTGAGTTTCTAGTTTTCTTTTTTTTCGTTGGTTTAGGTATATTAACCTTTTTCACCTCATATATTATTGAGTCTGTAATAATTTTTAAACCATTAGAAAATACAATTATATTTGGTGACTTATTTTTTCTTTATGTACTATTTTTAATCATTGCATTCAATTTATCATTTTATAATTTACTTATAGAGTATAATCGTTATAAAGGGATAAGAAAAAAACAAATTTTGTTCATCATTCTAGGTACAACATTATCTACATATCCTGCTTTTTTTACTAATTTAATATTGCCATGGATCGGAATATTTGCATTTAACTGGTTTGGACAATTATCGACTATATTTCTTATTATCTTCACCACCTATGCTATTTTTAAACATCATCTATTTAATATAAAAATGATTCTATCAGAAATTCTTTTGGGAGTTATGGGAATTGTATTATTTATTTATATTTTTCTTTCTCGTAGCTTGTCTGAGGTAATAGTTAGTATTACATTTTTTATTATTTTTGTTATATTGGGATATAATTTGCTCAAGGAGTTATTAAGTGGAATCAAAAGAGAAAAAGAATTGGATATATCGAATAGGAAGTTAGAGGATACTATAGAGTCGAAGGATTTGTTTTTGAGAATGACTTCCCATCAGCTTAGAACTCCCCTTACCTCTTTAAATGGCTTTTTATCTCTGATTTTAGAACAATGGCAAAGTAAATATAAGATGAATGAATATACCAAAAATGATATTGTAAAAGTATATATTAATGTACAACGATTGGTTGAATTAGTTAACGATGTACTTGCTCTAAATACAATCAAGGCCGGCAGATTTGGAGTTGTAATTAGGCCGAATATTGATATTAAAGAGGAGTTAACCTATTTAATTCAAGATAATAAATATATGCTTGATCATTTTACTACTAAAATCACTATAAAAAGCATAGGAGAAAATTTTATTGCTGATGTTGATAGTGTTAGAATGAAAAGTGTATTTCAGAATTTATTATCTAATGCTATTTATTATGGTAAAGATAAAATTTGGGTTACTTTGATTGATGAGGGTGATAGGATAAAAATTCGTTTTAGAGATAATGGGAATGGTATTGATATGAGTATAAGAGATAAAATTTTCAACCCTGGCTTTAGAGCGGTTGGTTTTGATGAAAGAAATCCTAATGGCTCTGGTTTTGGCTTATTTATATCAAAAAATATTATTGATCTTCATCATGGTTCCTTGAAGTTAAAATACTCGGGGACAGATAATGGTTCTTTATTTGAAATAAAATTACCTAAAAAACCTCTAATTGATAAATACAACAACTAAAAATGGGTAGAATAATTATATAATCGATTAATGAATATCTAATATGAAAAAAACTAAAAACTATTATCAGTTATCCATTGAAGAGTCTTTATTGGCTACTAAATCTAATCTTACTGGACTCACTAATCAGGAAGTATTGGATAGAAGGCGAGAATATGGTGAGAATATATTATTAACTAAGCAAGTAGAATCTCCTATTTGGCTGTTTTTAAAACAATTTCATAATGGATTAGTATATGTGCTTTTACTAGCAGCTATTATATCTGTGATGTTTGATCATTGGGTGGATTTTTGGATTATTATTGTAATTATAGTTATAAACTCGATCATTGGATTTTATCAGGAGTATAGAGCTGAGAGAGCTGTAGTTGCTTTGGCTAAAAAAATATCTGTTAAGACCAAGGTCTATCGGGATGGACATCTAGAAGAACATGATGCAAAGGATTTAGTACAAGGAGATATTATTGTGTTGGAGGAGGGTGATAAAGTTCCGGCTGATGCGAGGTTGATTGAGGCTGTCGAACTACAAACTATCGAGGCTTCTCTTACCGGAGAGTCTCAGCCATCTTATAAATCTATAGATATTATTACAGAAGATGTAGGTATTGGAGATAGAAGTAACTTAGTTTGGATGGGGACATTGGTAGCTACTGGATGGGCTAAGGCTGTAGTAGTAGCTACTGGAATGAATACAGCTATTGGAGTTATTGCAGATGATTTAGACAAAGTAGAAATTGAAAGAACACACTTTCATATTCAAACAGATATATTAGCTAAACAACTGGCTATCTTTGCCTTTAGCTCGGCCGCTATATTGTTTGTAATCGGATTTTGGTTTAGACAATTACCATTAGATGAAATGATTGGGTTTACTTTATCCGCTTTGGTTGGAGGCATTCCTGAAAGTTTACCTATAGTATTGATTGTAGTATTGGCTATTGGAGCTAAGAGAATGAGTGATAAAAAGGCCATTATTCGCTCTTTACCAGTGACAGAATCTTTAGCTGTGATGGACACTATTATTACAGATAAAACTGGGACTTTGACTGAAAATAATATGACAGTGCAAAAAATATGGGTTTTAGGAGAGGAAATGGTAGATGTTAATGGTAGAGGCTTAGAGACAAAAGGAGAGTTTACACAAGGGACAAATAATATAATCCCCCTAGATTATCCCGGTATCTCTAAATTATTACATATAGCAGGTTTAGCTCATAATGGTCAGATATATGAAGAAGTTTTAGAAGATGGAAGTTCTGTCGTGAAGAGTGTGGGGGACCCAACCGAGGTAGCTTTATCTATTGTCTCAATGAAGTCTAATCTCAATAAAGATTTACTGGATAGTGATTGGCATCGTTTGGCAGATTTGCCATTTCGTTCGGAGAATAAATTTCGAGCTACTTATCTTCACAATGTATCTCAAGATACCCATCAATTAATGGCTATTGGGGCTAGTGAGACATTATTGAATTTGAGCAATAAAATTCTAGACAAACAAGGAAATTTAATTTCCTTGAATGATGAGCATATTCAGGAGATCAATAAGCAAGTAGCACATTTGTCTAAACAAGCAATGCGAGTTATCGCTCTTGCTTATAAAGATGAAAAAGATAATTTGAATGGCCTTAATGTTGAACAAGTACAGGATTTGGTCTTTGTAGGACTAGTAGGAATTATAGATCCACCAAGAGCTGAAGTGGCACAAGCCATTGCACAAGCTAAACAAGCTGGAATTAGAGTGATTATGGCCACAGGAGACCATAAAGATACTGCTCTTGCTATTGCTAAATCTATTGGACTTATTGATGAGACAGGTCAAGCTCTTACGGATACTGAAATTCAAGAACTATCTGATAGAGAACTTTATAAAAAGTTAAAGACAATTTCTGTGCTAGCTAGATTAAGCCCTAGAACTAAAATGCGAGTAGCAGATATTTTTCAAAAACATAAACATATAGTGGCTATGACAGGAGATGGAGTCAACGATGCCCCGGCTCTTAAAAAGGCGGACATAGGTATATCTATGGGCATCAGAGGCACTGATGTGGCTCGGGAAGCGAGTGATATTGTGCTTACAGATGATAATTTTGTAAGTATAATATCCGCCGTAGAAGAGGGGAGGGTAATATTTAGGAATGTGCAACAAACTAGTATATTCTTGATTACTACCAGTGTAGCGGAGATTTTATTATTTATATTAAGTTTGAGTTTAGGTTTACCACTACCACTTTTAGCAATTCAAGTCCTGTGTCTTAACCTAGTCACTAATGGAATCTCAGATATTGCCCTAGCAACGGAGCGAAGTCATAAGAATATTCTACTAGAGAAGCCATTACCAGTAAATATGCCAGTAGTCTCACCTAATACCTATCCATATATTATAATCATGACACTTACAATGACTGGTTTAGGATTTTGGATCTATCTAGCTTATTTGGGCAATGGAATAGAGCAGGCTAGAACAATGTTTTTCTTGTGCTTAGCCTTGATGCAATTAGCTAATACCTATAATATGCGATCCCCAAAAGAATCATTGTTTAGGATAGGATTTTTCTCTAATAAAATGATAAATCTAGCAGTTATAGCCTCATCCTTGATATTAGTAGCTATGATAACTATGCCATTTTTACAAAATATCCTACAATTCACACCCGTTTCTCTATATGATGCAATCTATTATGGCTTTATCTCAATCGTGGTTGTCATCGCCGTCGCCGAATTCTATAAGTGGAGAATGAGGTTGGAGGGGAAGTAGTCAGTTGTAAGAAAATATGGGACAACTGAAATTAGAGGCTGCCGCCCCGGTAAAGTTTTGTTAAACATAGTTTATTCTATTGACAGTAATTGACAATAGTTATACTATAAAAGAGTAGTGTTAAAATAAATATATGTATATAAATCAAACATGGTATGTAAAAAAGTCTGTTTTGCTTGTGGCCTCATTAGCCACATTTTTTGTTTATGATGCTTATGCTTTGGCGAATGCCAATAATAATCAAGGGTTAAATGAATATGTTGACCCTAGTCAAAACCCTAAGTATTCTCAAGTTTATAATGAAATTACTTTTACAGGAGATGGAATTACCAAAGAAGAATTAGATGATATAAATAGCCTTATAAACTTAAAAGAAAATTCTATTGAAGAGCCTATAGCTGTGGTAGGTGAGGAAGTCGTCCCTATCTCTAAATTAAAAATAGGAGCTAAAATCAAAAGCCTAGCTTATAATAGTAGTCCTGAGGACACTAAATTTATAGAATTAAATTATTATAGAGGCAAAGATGAAAATTTAGAAAATAAAAAAGCCAAGAGAAAAGAATTAAAGGATAAAAAATCTAAAGAATTGGAAACAATAGTGGCTAAATTAGATTATGAAATTAATACACAAGAACAACGAATACAAAAAAATAAAACCAACTGGGACAAAAAAGCTAAATCCAACAAAGCTCAAGTAGAGAAATTAAAATCTAAAACTCAAACAGCCATTAGCAATAACAATAAAGAAATAATGGATATTCTATACCCTAGTAAAGAGAGTATAGATAAACTTAATGCTGCAATTTTGGAAGAGCGAAATAAATCTAAGAATTTTTTGGAGCAGAATGCTAATCGACCAAAGTATATAAAGGAAAAACTGCAAACTTCGATTAAAATTCCGGAAGTTTTAGCCTGGGGAGATTCTTCTAACTCAGTTAATAATTTAGTTATTTATAATCGAGCAAACTGGGACTATATCTGGGATGTAGATTATGCAAATGCTGTGAATGGACAAACTTTCAAACTCTGGGGTAGAGCTAATGATGCTCCAAAACAATTTAGATTCATAGATGCTAGAGCTGAGATTAGATTTGTTGGAAAAAAGGGAGTAGAGAAATGTGTAGATGTAGATTTAGCTAATGGTAGATATGATAATGGAGATAGAGTGCATCTTTGGGACTGTCATGGTGGTAATAATCAGAAATTTATAGTACAATCAGATGGTACTATTAGACCTAAATTTGCACAACATATGTGTCTTGATGCTAGTGCAGGAGTTAGTTATGGAAGTCGTATTCATCTTTGGCAATGCCATGGAGGGAGTAATCAAAAGTTCAATGCCGGGGAGTATGATTTTGATGGCCAGAGATTTTATTTGAGGATACAATCTTTATCAACTCCAAACGCGCAGAATGTTGTAGGGCATACATTCGTTTCAGTATGGCGTACTGGTAGAGGAATTACTAATACCTTTAGCTTCTGGCCTAATAAAGACTTTAATGATTCAAATTATAATGGTAGAAAAAATAATATAGGTACAGGAAATAATATCAATATAGATCACGAAAATGATTGGAACAATTCATATTATGGGACTGAAAAAGGTTTTCGATATAAAGATATAAGCATAACAAAGCAAATGTATGATGAAATAAAATATATGAGAGGATATCAAGCTAAGAGTTCATACATAACCTATTCTTATGATTGGTGTTTATTAAATTGTGTTAGATTCTCAACAGATTTATGGAATAAATATACTGGTGATTCACTAAGATCATACAGTTACTCAACAGGATGTCATTCTCCAGGAATTGTATATAATAGTCTTTAAGAGTAAAATTATGAGAAAAAAACTAATTGGAATATATTTTATCTTGCTAGGAACATCGGGTATAACTTTGATATCTAGTATAGTATTTATGGTCTATAACCTATCTAATATAAAAGCTGGTAAAGAAATTTTGTTTAATTATATTTTTATAATAAATATGTATACATTTATTGCTTTATTGGTTGTGGGAGCTATAAGTTCTATCTACTTTAGATATATAAAACAAAACAAATGAAGAAAATTTATTTATTCTATAGTCTGGTTATATTATCAAGTATTAGTTTTTTAGGTGAAAAGTTATCATGGGAGATAGTTAATATAAAATCGGATAATGGGTTAATGTCTATTCTAGCAACACTGTTATTTTTGAGTGTATCTTTAATTTTACCTTTTCTGAATACTTTAATATTTTCTTTCAATATCTTTGGAAAAAAGCCAATTTCAGATAAGAGTTTTTCTAGTCTCATTGCTATTTATGGCACAGTGTACTTAATATGGGCTACTATTATTGGATATAGACATATAGTTTCAGAGTGGATTTATGAAAATAGAGAAATAGGCTGGATAAGTCTAGGGGTATTATATATAACCATCTCATTATATAAGAAATTTCAAAAGGTTTAGTGTAATGATGTATTTTAAACAGGGTATTTGATATACAATATAGGTTTTTACAAATTTAACTTAATAACATAATATGAAAAAACTATTCTTGAGTAAACATATTCTAATATATCTTATGTCATTGAGTTCAGTTATTTTACTACTTGGATCGATTTTGAATATATCTGCATTGCAATTCAAAATAGGAATAATTGGAGACATAGCTTTTATTATATCTAGTATATTGCCGTTTATTATTTTACCTATATTTTTAGCCTCAGTTTTCGGACTTTTTCAGAATAAAAAATATATATTAACCTGGTATCATAGGCTAATATATATTCTAATTGTAATTTTATCTACCATATATATCATAATTTCTTTTGGAAACCTGAATATTTTAGGTAATTTTATATATTCAAATTCTTATTATATTTTATGGAGTATAATTGGCTTAAGTTTAGCTTGTATAAATATGATTAAAAAATAAACTATGTCTATACTCGCCACCCTAACTGTTTTAATCCCTTTTTTAACCCTTATGTTCAATGCAGGCTCAGATGATAAAGGGATATTTGTTGCAACTATATTTTTGGGATTTTTAATTCAATCTATTATATTTATAACCTGGTTGCTTTTGAGCATAGTGAGCCTTCATACAAAATATAAATTATTCAAAATTATCCTGATAATCCTAGCTCATATACCTCTTTTATATATTAGATATTTTGACAATATGGCTTATATGATTTGTTATGCTATAAGTTTATTTTTATGTATCATAATTATACTAATTGACTATAAATCAGGAAATTGGCTGGAGTAGGATTTTGATTTATGTATTTTTGTCTCACTTAAAAGGTAAAAATATGCTATAATACAAACAACCATTAAATTCTCATAATCTATGAAAGGAGTAGTCTATATAATGACAACAGTAGTCGATGGACTAATAAAAATAGGACAGACAGGCAGTCAAAATTATCAAGAAAGGATGAGAAATCTAGAATCAAATGGATACTACAATGTCTCAGGACTAAAGAGATTTTTTGCAATTGAACTAGAAGATTATATTTACAAAGAAAATCTACTCAAAGAAATTTTCAATAAGCATAGAGTAGCAGATAGTGAACTATTCGCCTTAGACTATGATTTGGTAAGGCAATTATTACTATCTTTTGAAGGTAACCTAATATATCCAAAAGACATAGACAAAGAAAAAGAATTTGATGAAGTAGCAAAATCCAGAGAACAAAGTGCAAAATTTAGTTTTTATAAAAAAGGCATACAAAATGGAGAAGGAATTGTCTTCATAGCCGACAAAGATATAACAGCAAAAGTAGTAGGGGAAAGAGATGTAGAATATGGGGGACAAATTTATAAACTATCTCCATTAACCCTTAAAATATATCAACAAAAAGGTAATAGCAATAAAAGTGGAGCCTATCAAGGAGCCGCCTATTGGCAATATAAAGGAAAGAAATTAAAAGATTTACCGGATAGGGAGTAGGGGGTTGGGTTTTATATAAAAAATTATAAAGACAGATGAGAGGCTTGTAATTTATTCTTCAATCTTTGAATCTTTTTTTACTGGGTCTTTGTGCTTATCTAGTATCTGATATACTCTTTGTCTAGTTATTTTGTACTTTTTGGCTATATCTTTAACTGACATATCAAATAAAGTATAATCTTTAAGTATTTTTAAGTGGTTATCATTTGCAAACTTAGAGATATATATTTCTTTCTTCTTACTTTTGGAGTTGTTATGATATCTATCGACTATTTCCTTGTCGTATAATTTGACCCTTTCGCCTGTTTTCTTGAAGTATATAATCATTTCTATATTTACAAAAGTTGTAGTGGTTATAAGTTGCTTTTTAGCCTGCTGTGTATAATAGTCTTTTCCGTTTACATTTATTATATCCATATTGTTAAGTTATTCATATAATTTCCTGCTTTTTCTACTACATTATATATTTCATATATCCAAACAGATTATGATTAATAATTAACCATATAATGTATTATTATACTATACTTTTTTAAATAAAAAAGACCAGATAAACCTAAGTCGGATATATCTAGTCCTGTGCGTTGTCTAGCTTGTAACTAACTAACAAAAAAGTTACATAAATAATTTATCATAAAAAATAACAACAGTCAATAATTTGTATGGGATAAGAATGAAGTATAGTAGAGTAGATATTAATTTAACATAATGGCTTTTACGCACCTTAAGACGGAGTTAGAATTTAGATTTGAACTATTTCACCCCCCTTTTTTTAGGAGGGGGTGCCTGAAAGGTAGGGGGTGGATTGCTTTTTGTCTCCCTTAGGAGGGAGTACCCGTAGGGGGAGGGAGGACAGAAAGCATTCATAATTTACAATTTATAACTTTATTATCTCATCTAGTGCCAATATTGACAAAATATATTATTCCTGTTAATATATTTTCATATTCTACATATGTAGCGTCCCCCCTAGAGATAGGGGGCTTTCTTTTTATAATTTATATAATTTTTTAAATTGAGCTTTTATTTTTTTAGTGTCATTAACATCAATTCTACCAATTTTATTTTGTAGTCTTCTATAATCAATTACTCTAATTTGATGTAGACAAGCGACCATATTTAGTTCTTTATGAATGAAATGTACAAACCAAGATCCAGATTTTATTTTGGTTGAAGTTGGTATAATTAAAAAGGTATGGGGAGAGAGTTTTTTGAAAATAATAACTGGTCTTGTATATCTGTTAGATTTACCACTAATTTCAGTCCCGATATTTTCTCCTAAATGAGCCCACCACAAGTCTCTTTCTGAAACAAAAGGAGGTTTGTGATTATTATTATCTAGTTTTGGTTTTAAAAGGAACCAAGCTTGGAAATTTTTTATAAATGTTTTCATATATATTAGCTACTCTTTTTATATTATACCTTTAAATAATTTCAAAGTAAAATATAGGAGAGGGAGAGAATATAGTTCCACCCCGTCAGTCAAAGCCTGCCACCCCTCAAAAGGGGAATTCTAAAATAATGTCGGCGAGGGCACCGACTCTACGAATTCATCATTTACAATTATTCTCCTACAATCCCAAAATTTCTTTGACTTTCATTATGGTGACTTTTTCTTGGCGGGTGAGTTCGTCTAGGGAGTTTTGGATGGATTTGAGATTGGTTTTCATCTCGGGGATGATGACATATTCTAGGGCATTGACTCGTCTTCTGGTGGCTTCTATTTCCTCAGCTAATAGCCTGGCGGTGAATTCTATCTCAGCTAATTTTACTAACAGGGGTAGTATATTTTGGATTGTTAAGAGGGATTGGTCTAAATCTTTGGGTGTGCCTAAAGTTCCATATTGGAAGGGGTCTCCTTGTAAATGAGGGATTATATGTGGGATGGTCACTCCCATAATAGATTTTTTTTGTAATTCTAGATAGGTCTTGGCTTGGGAGAGATGGATTAGTTCATTGATAGCTTCGGTTGAAATTTTGGTCTGAGCGAATTGAAATAATTGTATTGCTTCTACAATTTTGGGAGTTAATTCTCCTCTTAGCTTGATTACTTCTTGGATAATGGCTAAAAACTCTTGTATTAGTCCATCTCTTTTGTCGGTGAGCAAACCATGTCCACGAGAAGCGGTTTTAATCTTCTTTTTGAGCTTGAGGGCTTCTTGTCTGGTCGGTTTGACGGCAGGCATATTTATTTGGAATACTTATCTATAAATTCGGGCTTGATTTTCTTTAGTTCTTTTCTCGGTAATATTGATAATAATTCCCAAGACAAATCTAAGGTGTCTAGAATGGTTCGGTTTTCTCGTCTTCCTTGCCTTATATATCTACTCTCAAATGCTTCAGCGAATTTGATATAGGCTTTATCTGTCTCTGATAGGGCTGATTCTCCTAGGATTAAGGCTAATTCCTTGATTTCCATACCTTTGGCATAGGAGGAGGCCATTTGCTCTTTGACGGCGGATAAATCTTCTCGGCTGTATTTTTTATCTACGCCAATTCGGGATAATGATCCAATTGGTTGGATTGGAGGGTATATTCCTTGATTATGTAGCTCTCTATTGACCATAATTTGGCCTTCTGTGATGTATCCGGTTAAATCTGGTATTGGATGCTGCTTATCATCATCTGGCATTGTAAGGATAGGGATTTGGGTGAGTGACCCTGTGGATCCTTTGACTATTCCTGCTCTTTCATACAGGGTTGCAAGGTCGGTATATAGATATCCTGGATATCCTCGTCTTCCTGGAATTTCTTTTCTAGAGGCTGAGACTTCTCGGAGGGCATCAGCATAATTGGTCATATCTGTTAGGATGACTAATACATGCATATTCTTCTCAAAGGCTAAGTATTCTCCTAGAGTGAGAGCTAATCTTGGTAGGGTAATTCGCTCTACAATTGGGTCGCTAGCGGTGTTGATAAACAAAGCTGCTCTCTCCATCGCTCCGGTTTTTTCAAATGAGTCTATGAAGAATTGAGCTTCTTCAAAGGTGACTCCCATAGCTGCAAAGATTACTACGAAAGGTTCTTCGGCTTTGACTAAATCTGTTCCATTTTGTAGGGCTACAACTTGGGCTTGTTCAGCAATTTGGGTGGCTATTTCAGAATGTGGTAGTCCTGACCCTGAGAAAATAGGTAGTTTTTGTCCTCTTACTAGGGCATTTAGTCCGTCTATGGTGGAGATTCCAGTTTGAATAAATTCACTAGGGAATTGTCGCATTCCTGGATTGATAGGGGAGCCATTGATGTCTAGATATTTCTCAGCGATTATTTCTGGTCCGCCGTCTTTGACTTTACCAGCTCCTGTGAATACTCGTCCTAACATACTGTCTGAGACTCCAAATTTGAGAGTTTCTCCTAAGAAGGCTATCTCGGCATTCTTTACATCTAATCCGTCGGTACTAGTGAATAACTGTACTACAGCGGTGTCTTTGCTGGCTTCTAGTACTCGTCCTTGTCGGATTTGTCCTTTTGAGTCTCTAATTTCCACCATTTCCTCGAAGGCAACTTGTGGGACTTTCTCAACTACGACTAGGGGTCCGGCAATTTCTTTGATTGTGTTATACCATTTCTTCATATAATTATCCTAAATTCCACTTATTACTTTATTGATACCAAAGTCCTCGGATTTATCATTATCTTTGAGATTTTGAATTGTGCTTGAGATATTTTCTATTAGAGACACTATATTCTCAATGTCTGATTCTGGAGTATTTTTGAGTCTAGCAATTTCTTCACGAATTGGTAGGTCTAGGATATCATTTATCTCAATTTGAGGATTATTTTTGGCGGTTTCAGTGGCTTCATTATGGAAGGTCATCATTGCTTTTAGCATCAAATACATTTTACGAGTTGAGGCAAAGGCATCAATTTCATCAAAGGCATTTTGTTGTAGATAATCTTCTCGAAGTCCTCGAGCTGTATCTAGGAGTATTTTCTCAGAGGTAGATAGGGCGTCCATTCCTACTAATTTTATAATATCGTCTAGCTCATTTTCTTTCTGTAAAATTTGCATTGCTAAATCTCTTAGGTCTTTCCAATCTGAATCAGTTGCATTGATGAAATATTCTTCTACATTATCTTTGTATAGGCTATAACTATTGAGCCAATGAATAGATGGAAAATGTTTTTTGGCGGCTAGAGATGCATCTAATCCCCAAAAAGCTTTGGTCACTTTAAGAGTGGCTTGGCTAACTGGTTCAGATAAGTCTCCACCTGGAGGTGATACGGCTGCAATGATAGTGGCTGACCCAATTCTTTCTTCTGTTCCTAATGTGCTGACTATTCCGGCTCTTTCATAAAAGGCTGAAATTCTAGATCCAAGATAGGCAGGATATCCTTCTTCTCCTGGCATTTCTTCTAGTCTTCCTGACATTTCTCGCATAGCTTCTGCCCAACGAGAGGTTGAATCGGCCATCATAGCTACATTGTATCCCATATCTCGATAGTATTCAGCTAAGGTAATACCTGTATAAACTGAGGCTTCACGAGCTGCGATTGGCATATTGGAGGTATTGGCAACTAAAATCGTTCTTTCCATCAAAGGTCGTCCAGATTTTGGATCTTTAAGGTGTGGAAATTCTACCAATACATCGGTAATTTCATTTCCTCTCTCTCCACAACCTACATAAACTACAATATCTGCATCTGACCATTTTGCTAATTGATGTTGAATAACTGTTTTTCCAGCTCCGAATGGTCCTGGTACGGCGGCTGCTCCTCCTTTTGGAATTGGGAAGAATGTATCTATAATTCTTTGTTGAGTTATTAGTGGAGTAGTTGGCACTTGTTTTGCTTTGTATGGTCTTGGGGTTCTAACTGGCCATTTGTGCATTAATTGGACTGGGTTTTCTCCAATTGTAGCTATTGTCTCGGTAATTGTGAATTCTCCTGCCTTGATATCCTTAACTTCTCCCTCTACTCCAAATGGAACTAAAATCTTATGAGTAATTAACTCGGTCTCTTGTACTGTACCTAATATGTCTCCAGTGGTTACAGAGTCTCCTTTTTTGACTAATGGCTTAAATTCCCATTTCATCTCTCTGTCTAGGCTAGGAGCGGTTAAACCTCTTGCAATATATTCAGCATTCAATCCTTGGGCAGCTGCTTTCTCAGCAATTACATTTAGAGGTCGTAAAATTCCATCAAATAATCCAGAGGTCAAAAGTCCTGGGCCTAATTCAATACTAAGGGGCTCTCCAGTTGAGACAACAGGCTCTCCTACGATTAGACCAGAGGTGTCCTCATAGACTTGAATGGAGGCTGTATCACCTTTTAATTCAATGATTTCCCCCATTAATTCTAGATTTCCAACTTTCACTAAATCATACATTTTAGCTCCTTTCATGGAGTCTGCGATAACTAGTGGTCCTGAGATTTTGATGATAATTCCGGTATTCATAGTAATTAGTTTAATCAAGAGTTGAATAATTTGTCTAGGCTCATACCTACGGCTTTCTCGGTCAGCTGCTTTAGCTCCTCAACAGAGTTGCTATCTGAGCTAATAGGTAGCTGTGATATAGGTATATTGAGGGAATTGAGAACTTTTCTTTGCTTGGTAGATAATATAATGTTGGATGCTATAAAGATAATTGCGTACATCTCTGCATCTTTCTGGATATTAGCTATTATCTGATCTATTTCCAAGTCATCACTATTCAAAGTTTCAAAACCAAATAGTTTAAATAGTAGTGTTATTTCAGTATCAGCGATTAGAGCTGGCTTTTTATAGTCTATCATATATTGGAATAATCTATAAATCTTAATTGAGCCTGTTTAGAATCAATTTGTTTGGAGTGGTGTAGAATCAATAATTTAAAGTTAGTAATTGTATATTGGAGCCTCTCGGTATATTGTATAATTCTATCCCCAGACATCCCTGTAAATTGAGCTTTACTTAAGGCTTTGATCTCATTTTTAATAAGGGTGTTTTCAATGTTTATTGTGTTAATATCTACCGGAGCTAGATTTAGATATTGGCCTATATCTCCTAACACATCTCCAAAACCAAAGCTTTTTACAGCATTTATAGCCAGACTTCCCTGAATAGGTAATAAATGTCTTAATATATGTTCTTTTGACTGTCCTTTTTGAGTTCTTGTTAAAACATTGAGTAGGGTATAGCTATCTATTTTAGCTAATATAAAATCCTTCATTATATCACTACTTCTGTTTAGGTTTTCAAATAGTAGAGTTAAAAATATTTCTTCTAAATAAGAGATTAGGCTAAAGCTATCTTGTGAGTGAATAAGTTTTTCCTCTTTGGCTAATAATTTAGACTTGAACTGTGCAGAATAATATAGTTTATCAGAGACTTCAGTTAGAATTTGTTCAAACCCTTTCTCTCCAAGTGTCTCCCCATAAATAGTTTTATTAATAGATAGTGTTTTGAGTTTTTCAAAGTCTTGAGACATCTTGAGATAAATAAAGGGGGCAGAGTTCTCTGGCAAAAGGGATAGGATTTCTGTTATTTGTTGGTGATAATACTGATTGAGTTTATTTATTAAATTTTCTAAATTGAGTTCGGCTAGACCAAAGGACTCTCGAATTGTATTTAGAATTACTTCGATACTATCAGTTACTAAAAGTGCTTTAGTCGTATTAGACTCAGGTAAATAACTTAGTCTAGTTACGTATCTACTAGTTACACCAATTAGAGGGACTTGTAAACTCATATTTCCTTCATTATGGCAGGTAGTGTTTTTTGTTTTACTTTATCAAGAATATCCTCTACAGTAATTTCTAAATTCACCTCATCTAATTTAGCAGTGATGGCTCCTAAGTTAGAGCCTTGTTCTAGGTTATTTTTTTTATACCCTAGACTTTGAGTAATGCTTGCTAATTCTTTAGAGTAGTTGCCACTTATATTTAAAGTTGTAGAATTGGGGATATCTTTTAATATCTTTTGGATTGAGTCTTTTACAAAGTTTGAGTTTATAATCTCTGGTATTATATCCTTATAAATAGAGTTAAGTTGAGTTTGGATTGAATAACCGTAGTTAAACTTTTGAGTTTTACTTTGTTGAAATTTATGGAAATTAATTTGAGTTGCCACTGCCTCGTCAATTTTCTCGGCATGTATTTTTTTAGTCTCAGATACGACTCTGTCCCAAGTGTTTTTAGTCTCTTTTAACTCTGCTTGATACTGAGCCTCTAACTTCTTAACATCTTTATTTATCTGAGATTGTATTGAATCTGCTAAAGTCATATTATCCTACTGATACTCCGTTAATAATCAAAATAGAAACTAGAAGTCCGAACACAGCGAAAGTCTCTACCAAGGCTGCTAGAATAATAACTTGTCCAATTTTAGATTTATCTCTAGAAATTAACTGTACACCACTGGCGATTACATCTCCTTGATATTTACCTGAAGCTAAACAAGTAAGTCCGACTGGAATTCCTGCAAAAGCCAAAATCATACCGTTCTGCCAACTTAAATTTGCAAATTCACCAGATAAAACTCCTGTGTTTTGTAAAATCAGCACAGCTGCCAAAAGTCCATAGATGGCCTGGGATCCTGGAAGAGCAGACAACAAAAGCACATTCCCAAATTGAGAATCATCTTCCGCTACCAATCCTGCTCCGGTTTTTCCTGCTGTAGATACTCCAATAGATGAACCAGCACCAGCCAATCCTGCTGCAAGGGCTGCTCCTAATACTGCTAAACTTACTCCTAATATTTCCATATTTTCAACTTTAACTCTTATATAAGGGACACTCATTGTTTACTGGTATCCTTTTCACTATACTCCTAATTTAACCTATGAATACAGTGAAAGAGATCACAGTATTATTCAATAACACTGTACTCTTGGGATCTTGTTACTACTTGCAGTGGTCTTCCTCCAGATTGGAAGAATTTGCTGAAAAACTCTACAAAGTGTAGCCTACCAACATTGATGTAAGTACCTAATACATTAAGAGCTATATTAAATACATTTCCAGCTACGAATATAATTGTCATAATTATATATCCAATTATTACCCAAGCTCCACCTTTTTCTACAAACCCACTTCCTGCTAAGTTTGCTAAAGTACCAACTACTCCTGCAATAATTCCAGTAGCAAGGCCTAGAGCTACCAACCTAGTATAGGATAGTATGTCAGATAGATATCCTACCACTCCAAAAAAGACATCGTAAGCTCCTTTTCCAAATTTAGCAAAAATGGATTTCATTTCTCTTCCCAAAAGATATATCATCACAAATATATAGGCTATATATACATATAGTAGGGGATCAATTAATAATTTTAGGCCATCTCCTAACAACTCCATATTAATTAAAATTAGGAATATTCCGAATATTAGAGCTCCGGCCCATAGAATTGAATCTAGACTGGCATCTAAAAAAGATTTAGAGTTATAAGCTTGAACTATATTGAGCACCAAACCAAATAGTAAATGTACTATTCCAAGAACGATTGTGAATCCCATTAAAGCGATAACACTATCCATTGGGTTAAGAATCTGCATCTTTTGTAAGAGAGGAATCAAACCAATGTTGATTAGAAATTTCATATGTGGTGAGGCTGTAGCAGGATCTACAACATCTGGTGTAATCCCAAACCAACTACCAAATAAAGCTCCAATAATCAATGTAGAGATAGATGCAATAAATACAACTGCAAAAATATCTCTAATACCTGATTTTAATCTAGGATTAATTAATCCAAGTCCTGTCAAAATAATCAAAATAAGAGCATACCCTGCCTCAGATAAAGCCAAACCGAACATAAAGGTGAAGAAAATTGCAATAGACAGGGTAGGGTCAATTTTACCGGCTTGTGGATACCCCATGATTTTTGTGACTGTCTCAAAATGTCTAATTATTGGAAGGTTCTTCAGTATCACTGGACTTGATTCAAAGTTTGCTGGTAACTCAACTACCTTGCCACTATCAGTGATTTTAGATACTGATTGTCTGACAGAATCAAATTGTTCTTCATCTACCCATAATTGTATTGATGAGTTTTCTTCGGATTCTGGATTAAATGAATGTAAATAAGAAATTAAATTCAGGTGTGAGTTTAGCACGTCAACTAATATAGCTAAATCCTTGAATTTGACGGGCGATTTTTTAAGTTCTCGTCTTAATTTAGTTAATAACTTATTATTTGAGTTAAGCTCTTGTTTACTATTGTGATAAATGTCATAGAAAGATCCACTGACTTCGGCTGGGAATTGTATTAATGTTGCTTGATTCTGTATTATGTCAATGGCAATTTTAACTTGATTCTTCGGTAGTGCTAAAATATATACGTAATCAGTTCCAAGTTTTTTTACGGATTCCAGTACCATAGGAGATACCGCATGCTCTAATTGTTCTGCTATATAATGTGCTCTAGACTCGTCTATCAAAAATGGTAAAAAGCTAATGTATGAGTATGATTTAAAGATATTTATTTCAATATCTTTTAATGGTTCAGATTTAGCAATAATGTCCTGTAGAACCTCCTGACGTATTAGTAGGTCATCTTTTAGCTCTGCCTTCTCTACAATCTCCTTAGCCTTTATAATAATATTATCTTTTTCTTTATCATAATGTTCAAACACATCTTCAGTTATACTAAATCTATCATCTAGTACGGCAGAAAGCATTGACTTTTTTTCTAAATGGTATTCTTTATATACATCTAGAGCTTTATTGACTATATCTAAGTTTTCTAAAATATCTTCTTGTATAGCATGATGTTTCTTAGAAAGTGGTGTTCTTTCTACTTTTTCTATTATTTCACCAACTTGTTGTTTTTGAAAATATGATAACAGTTCGAGTTGATGTTTGTTAGGAACTGTAACTTGGATTAGTTTAGATGCTTTAACTCCCATATAAATTTATATATTTACAAAATATGATTATTAATTTAACTGACTTAAAATGATAGCTTTGATTTTTTGAATATCTAGCTTGATATCAGGTTGTTTAGAATCAGTAGATTGTTTTTCATAAGTAGATAACTTTTCTTCTACAATTTGATTCTTGTTCAAAATCTCTTTTTTTAAAATAGTTACTTTATCTTTAGACCGAGTAACATATTCTTGAGATTGGACATTATAGTCTTTTTGTAAAGATTTCTTTTTACTAGCAAAAGACTTTTCAATTTCAATCAACTCAACAAGTTTTTTCATAGGTGTTTATAATTACAACTCATTATAGTCCAGAGAATCACATTTGTCAATTATTTATTTTGTTTTTGTGTCAAATAGAATTATAAAAAAAACTTTTTACGAATGATTTCATCCTGTTCTCTTTGCTTTTCTTCGATTAAATTGATGGCTTTAATTTTGAGGTCTTTTAGGTCTTGGGTGGCAAGTGCTTGGGATTGTGATTTGAGGTATTCAATATAATTTTTACTAGGGTCCTCTAAAATTTCAGCTAATAGCACATTGAGAATTATTCCTATAATTGGCCCAGGTTTAATATTGAGTTCATTTATCAAGATATTGCCATCAATTTTGAGCATGGATAAATCTATTGGGTCTAATAAAACCTTCTCAGTCATATATTCAAAGTGACGTAGGCGATAGGGGCGGGCCTTTGGCGTACCTGATCCTATACGATCACATTCTCGCAGTTTAATCAAGTCTTTGATATTCTCAGCCCCTACATTACGTACTAATTTACGAATTGAGGTCTCTGTAACTTCATTAGTATCATAGTAAAACATATGGTATCTAACTAGTTTAGAGATTCTAGCTGAAAACTTTTTGGGATAATGTAATCTGTTCAAAATATCATAAGCCATACTGGCTCCTACTATTTCATGATTATGAAAGGTACAAGTTTTCCCAATACCTTCTTTGGTGCGGGGTTTGGCAATATCGTGTAGTAATCCGGCCATTCTTAAATCAAAACTCCAATCCATATCACAAGCATGTTGCATAGTTCGTAGTAAATGTTCCCATACGTCATAAATATGATGCCCATTTTGCTCTACTCCAATACCTTCCTCTAGTTCTGGCATAATGTAGTGTAGTAGTCTGCTATCTCTGAGCAGAATATATCCATTCATAGCTCGCGGAGTCAGCATCATTTTGGTGAGTTCATCCCGAATTCTCTCTTGAGCAATATGTTTTAGATTTGGTGCTAACTGTTGTATAGCCTGTAAGGTTTTAGATTCAATCACAAAATCTAATTGCACAGCAAATCTCACAGCTCGCATTAGTCTCAAGGCATCTTCATTAAATCTATCTTGGGGCTCTCCCACCGTACGGATGATTTTGGCTTGAAGGTCATCTAAACCTCCAAAAAAATCCTGAATTTCACCTTGTCTATTCATTGCAAGAGCATTTACAGTAAAATCTCGACGAGCTAGGTCTTGAGATAGTTCAGACACAAATTCTACTTGCTCAGGGTGTCTATTATCTGTATATTGAGACTCCTCACGGTAGGTTGTAACTTCAATAATCTCCACCGATTCATCAGGACGGCGATATTTTACCCCCACTGTGCCAAAAGTATTCTCATACACAGAGTCGGGGAATAGCTCTTGAATTTGTACAGGTAGGGCATTGGTAGTAATGTCCCAGTCTACGGGAGTTTTATTACCTAATACTAAATCTCTCACACTACCTCCAACGATAAAAGCCTCAAAACCAGCTTCTTCTAATGTGTGCAGGATGAAAAGTATGTGATTCGGTATATTATAATTCATAAAAATTTTTGATAAATTGTGGAGCCAATGGTGGGGATCGAACCCACGACCTATGCGTTACGAATGCATTGCTCTACCAGACTAAGCTACATTGGCGCACTTTTAGTATAGTCTAAAATAGCTATTAGAGCAATATATAAATAAAAGCCCCCGACTATCTTAGTGGGGGCTTTAATCTTTGAATTCTTGTGTTTGACCTTAATAATTTTGTATTTCTACGTATCAACTTGTCAATTAGACGATATATATTATCATCTAGTAAGATTGATATTTGAGGCATCTCAGAACATTGTTCTATTTGGTGGCGAATATGACTTATTGCAGAGTCTATAGTATTAATAGAGTTTCCACTTTTACCAATATCTCGTTGATCATTTTGAGTGATTATCTTTTCTAAACCTGATAAACTAGAAACTGAGATAGTCTTGGATTCTTTAGCTCTTTGTAATAGTTGAAGAATTTTATTCCATTGTTTATATGAATAAGTGCGTGAGGTCGACATGAGACTTTCCTCTGTAGATTGGTATTTAGACTATCAAAATCTAAGTTTTATGTCAAATTATGATTTATGTCCTCCTTTGGAGGAGGTGGCACGAAGTGGCGGTGGTGTATTAGGTTTAATATTATTACAAACAAGTGTTTATTTTAGTATTTCAAAATTTATCCACCCTCCCCCTACGGGTACTCCCTCCGAAGGGAGACAAAATATCAAATACAGGAGACTGCAAGGTCGCCCCTACGGAAAAACATTATGGAGGGGTAAACCCTCCGCTACGAGAAAAAAAAGCCCCGCTGAGTGCGGGGCTTGAGTTGTAGGATCGGTGTCTCAGGAAGCCATGAGATCAAACAGAAGTTGGTACCATTGATCGAGACCATCATTCAGGAGCTCCAATGCTTGGTCATCGATCACCTCCATCACTGGGGGGTGAGGTTTCCCGATGATGGCTGGTTTGCTACCTAGTTCTTCTCGGACACTCTCCCAATATGAGGCCGTCTTAGTTGAAAGCTGGAAACGTTCTCCAAGGAAGGTGGTATCCATTGAGGGCACCTGCCCAGGTAGGGTTCTATTAAACTCATTCCGCTCCTCCTGAGCGGCGAGAGACACCAAAGCCTCACGGGCTTTGGTGGCCTGCCCGTAATCAATACGGGCTAGATCCCGTTCGAGCTCTATGAGCTCAGCACTTCTGTCGCACCAAGGCGACACAAGTCGGTAAAATTCCACCAGCTGAGTGAGAGGAGTTCCTCCATGACTACGGAGAGATAGGGCAGTATGAGTCCCTGTAGCTTTCTTCTTCAAGTGTTCCAGCTTCTGCTCCACTTGAGCAGAAGAGGTTCCTAGCGAGCGAAGTCGCTGAGGAATATGAAAATTGGAGAGGACTGTGGTGATAGCCATTAGGCTAACTCCTTGTAAAATGTACAGAATTAACCATACCACAAAATCAACAAAATGTCAATATATATAGACAAATATTTTAAGATTTTATAATTACACTTTGCCCGTCTTTATCCTGGATGGTATAGCCTAAATTAGATAATTCTTGTCTTAGTTTGTCAGCTTGTGCAAAGTCTTTATTAGCTCGAGCTTGATTGCGTTGATTAAAAATTTCTACTATCTCAGCGGGGATTGAGGTTTTGGTGAGGGGTAAATCTAGAGCCAGTACTCGCTCTAATCTCTGGAACAATTTGAGTATATGGCGTCTTGGGATGGGCTCTTGTGCGTCTATTGCTGTGTTGACTTCTTTTATAAACTCAAACATAAAAGCAATAGCCTTTGGGGAGTCTAGGTCAGAGAATAGGGATTTTTTGAAATTATTATAAGTATCTCGGATTAATTTTTGGAGTTTTGGGTTTTTGCGATGGGGTTTGACTAAATTCACTCTATTAATAAAGTCTATAATTCGCTGGCGTGTTTGTTTGGCTTGCTGTAATGATTCCCAAGAAAAATCTATATCGGAGCGATAATGTGCCATCAAGACCAATAATCTTAAATCTAATGGGGAATAGCCTTGAGTAATAATATCATCTAGGGTTATAAAAGTTCCCGCTGATTTTGACATCTTATCTGTGTTGATAGTTAGAAAATAGTTATGAAGCCAATAATTAGCCATTGTCTTGCCAGTATCTGCTTTGAACTGAGCTATTTCATTAGTATGATGAATTGGGATATGGTCTTTGCCTCCTGTATGTATGTCAAATGGTGCATGAAGCAAGGAATCTGCCATTACCACACATTCAGAATGCCAACCAGGGAATCCAATACCCCAAGGGCTATTCCATTCCATTTGTCTTGTCTCTCCTTTAGGTGAGAACTTCCATAGAGCAAAATCTGAGGGGGATTTTTTCTCTCCCATCTCAACTCTAGCTCCAGCCTCTTGAGCTTGTAATTTTAAGTGAGCAAAGTCAGAGTATTCTTGTAATTTGGTAGTATCAAAGTATACTCCATCACTTGTAATATAGGTATAGCCCTTTTTTTCTAATCTTTTGATTAAATTTATTTGCTCTCTTATATATTCGGTAGCTTTAGGGTAGTGATCGGATGGAAGTACATTAAGCTTAGCTAGATCTTCTTGCCAGAGCTTAGTATATTTGATTGCTACTTCTTGGGCGGTAAGTTGTTCTCTTCTGGCTCCTTTTTCTAATTTATCCTCACCAGTGTCCTCATCACTAACTAGATGTCCTACATCAGTAATATTAGTGACGGAGTAGACATTATAATTATGTAATTTTAGAGTTCTTTTGAGTAAGTCGTCAAACAGAGATTTTCTTAAATTTCCAATATGTTGCCTGTCATACACGGTTGGCCCACAACTATATATAGAGACTCTTTTGGGGTGAATGGGTTTGAATGGTATCACTGCTCGGGCTGGAGTATTATAAAGTTTAATCATAAAAAAGATTATTGTAATGGATTGGATGTAACTTTATTCGGTGGGCGATATGTAGAGTAGAAGGCATCTCTTTTTATCATAACATCACCTTCATATATTTCACGATAAGCTACTGTTTTCATTGAGCCATCTGAGCTAGATTCTAAGACAACAGGTTCAATGGTTTTAGCGGTTCGTCCTGTTGAGGTTCCATAAATTTCATAGTAAAGAATAGTCCCCACAATATAATGTTGAATTAAAATATGGTTGTTAGTATCATTTTGGAACCTAAAATCTGGTTTTGGTAAATAAATTGTGGCATCAAGTCCTGGCTTCCCATAGTAATTTACCACATATGAGTGATTTCTTCTCTCTGTAATTTGTAGTCCGGCATTCAGTGCAGCTCTAAATAGTGTAGTGGATACTTGGCAAATACCTCCTCCATATTCAGGTATGGTTTTATTCCCTTTTATTACTAGTTCTGGTAAATATCCATTGCGAGCATCAACTTTACCTAATGTATTTACAAATGAAAACTCTTCTCCTGGTTTTAGTAGAGTGCTTGAGATTTTATTAGCAGCTACATTAATATTTCTAACTCTACTTTTACTAGACCCTCTAAAGTTAGATTCACCTTTTCCCAATAAAGTTTTCAGCCCCAGAGCATCAAACTGAGACTCATCAATCAAGGGTGAGGTTACTGCTACAAATAGTTCAGTTTTAGTGATGCCAGATAAAATATCATTTCTAATCCTCTTAGAACTTTCCTCCATCATTAATTTGGTACCTTCTTTTCCAGGCTCTAAGATCTCTATTTGTTGAAGTTCAGGATTAAATCTTAATTTAGCATTAACTGGTTGGCTGGTTAGTGTTTTTTGTACGGATTCAAGATATTCTTTGATGATGTCTTGGGAAATATCAATTTCTTTAGTTGTCTGATCAATGGTAATCCAAGTAATAATTTCTTCAGGAGGTACTTTTATATTTATATCATTAAAGAATATAGTATGTTCTCTTATCATAGAGTCAAGGTCACTTTTTTGAGACTCCCAAGAAGCTGTAGTAATAGCAGGGAGTTCTTTATTAAGTGGAATTTCTAACCTAATACTTTCTTCTTTTAGCTTTGCAGTTATAGCGGGAGCAATGTTTTCAACATCCAGACTTTCTCCGGCTTGTTCAGGAATTATAATTATTACTCCGTCTTTATAATCTAATTTAGCATCAGCAAGAGTTTTAAGAGCAGGATTTACTTTAGCTCCCAGTGATGATTCCAACACTTCATTGTCACTTGTATATATCCAATTGACATCTGTATCTTGTAGTATATGACTCAGACTAGTTATAATATTACTCTTTCTCTTTATTTTATAGGCTTGTACTAAAGTGTCATCTATATTAAGCTTGATACCCAATTCTTCTAATGTTGTAATATACTCCTGTCCTCCATAAGTTAGAGTAATATTTTTATTACTTAGATTTTTATTCTTTTTATCTAATATATCGAAAGCCTCTTTTAGATTTTTAGAACTAATATCTAATCCTTGTACTGACACACGAGGATAGACTGAGTCACGATAAGAATAAGCTACTACACCAAATACAGTAGATAGGATTAATAATATAAAACTGATAATGATTAATGGTAGCTTAAATTTTTGCACAAATAATTTCATATATAATATATATTTCTAATTATAGTTTACTACAGCTTAATTATATTATCAAATAAACTTACCTCTTATTTGACGGAATATTTTATAAAAATTAAAAATAAGTCTTTTATGAATTAAAATTTGGCTATTTGGGTAATCAATAGTTTTACCTCCAAACTGTTTCTTGAATCTTGAAATTCCTTGCCAAGATTTTTTAGTATTAGATATTCCCCAAAAGTCATAGATTCTTTTGCTGATTTTTTTTGCTTCCAAAATAGAATGCCACTGTAATAGGGGAGGAGCCATCAGATTACGATACTGATTACTGGAAGCTCCGTGTAGATAAACTCTTTGGTCTAATATATCTAAAATAATATTTGCAGCTAAAACTTTCCCTTCGTGTTCGGCTATAATTAAAGATACTTTTAGGTGAGATGATTCACTTTTGAATAAATGTCTGTAATGTGATTTTGAATGAACAGCAAAGTCACCTCGTTCACTAGTTTCTTGTATAAGATTGAAAAATATATCAAAGTATTTATTAAACTCAGGTTCATTTATTGTAATTTTTTTAATTTCTACTCCTTTTTTTTGAGCCAATTTAATATTATATCGCATTTTGGAATGCATATTTTTTAGCAAATTTTCTTCTGATAAGCTTAAATCTAATATTTGAGTTTGATGGGGAAGTCTTTCTAATGTACTATTTTGAGTATATTTATCAAAAAATTGAATATAATTATTATATATATCTTTAGCTGGTTCTAGCAAAGTAAATATAGCATTATACTTTTGAGCTAGTTCTTTAATATTATCCCAAAATTCTTGAATTTGTTTTTGAGACAGTTTGTCGGAGTATAAAATTGGACCCCTTGGGATATATAATTGGGTATATCTTGAAATTAATTTATAAACATAAATTTGGGCAAATATTATTATGTTATTATTTTTATCTTTTATAATAACTCTCTCTAGAGTCAGATAGTCTGTCCTAATCAACTCTGCCCAATCTAAAAATTGATAATATTCTGATATATTGTCTGGGGATTTTTGATTAGGGGCTAATATCATATTAACTGTGGCTCTAATGTTGTTGCTATTTCAATAATTTCATCCATAGTAGCAAGCCCATTGACTGATCCTATCTCTCGCAATACTGAGGAGCTTTGTATGATACCCCATTTTAAAGCCTCAGATATATTTTGTGATTGAATAAAATTAGCTAAGAACCCAGCAGCAAAGGCGTCTCCAGCTCCAGTAGTCTCTCTTTTTTCTACTACTCTAGCTGGTAAATGTAGAATAGTATTATTATCACTAACATAAGCCCCATTATTACCATCAGTTAGTCCAATAGTTTTGACTCCCATATTATGTAATTTCTGAATCAAGTTAGGAATATGTTCATCAGAAGAATTTAATATATGCTGAGCTTCTTCTTTATTTAAAAATATCACATCGGCTTTTGGCAAAATTTGATGAATGAAACTCATATTATGTTTGAGTAAATATGATCCTGGATTAAAGGCAATTTTATATGAATAATCTGTATTAATTAAGCTTTCTAATAATTTTTCACTACCATTGCTAAGAGATGTAATGTATATCCATTCACTCTCGGGTATAGTTAACCTAGTATAATCTTTAGGTTTATGATGAGATAAAACCACTCTCTCACCATTAATAGAAAGTATAGTAGATTGATTAATTCCAGAATTTTCACTAGGAATGATATGATCAGTATTTAAATTAGTGTCTCTAAGAGCTTTTAATACATAAGTAGATATGGAATCAGTACCTATTGAAGCTACAAAAGAGGTTTGAATCCCTAATAAACTTAAGCCATAAGTTAAATTATAAGCATTTCCTCCTATATATTCATGCATTTCTGAGATTGGTATTTTATGTCCAATCTCTAAGTTAACCACAAAATTACCAGGATTTATATCAGAGGGTACTATATCAATTTTAGGTAATACTAAAAATCTATCTAAGGTTATATCTCCAATTACAGCACATTGATAAGACATATTAATTATGGGTTAATATTAATAATTCTCTCATTTGAATTAATAACTTCAAATTCGATTTTAGTATTAGGGATGTTCTTCCAGAGATTTGGAGTTTTGCTAGCCCATTCGATCAACAAAATATTTTTAGTGTTTTGAATCATATCCATAATACCTAAATCTAAAACCTCCCATTCTTGATTCAATCTGTATAAATCAAGATGATAAATTTTATAGTCAGAATCTGGTATAGAATATGGCTTCATGATTACGAAGGTAGGGCTTGTGACGGGTTGGACTACTCCTAAGCCAGCTAAAAACCCTTGGCTAAAAGTTGTTTTGCCTCCCCCCAATTCACCCTCTAGTAATACGACATTAGGTTTTTTGTTGTCTAAAACATCTTTAGCTATATCTTTAGCAAGATTTTTAGTTTCAACTATAGATTTTGAAATTATTCGCATATTTATAATACTTTTATTCCCAAGACTCTTTCTAGTTCTGCAAAATCAGTAGTATGGTCTAATACCTTTAGGATACCAGAAACTTCTAAAGTTGTCATCCCTTCCTCAATAGCTAGGCTCTTGATATTAGCAGTTGAGGCATTAGATATAATAGTTTCTTTGATTCTGGGTGTCAGTACTAATACCTCAAATATAGCAGTGATGCCATTATATCCATTTGGATGCTCGGGGCTAGACTTAGACTCAAGAATAGTATCAGGTATTATACTATGATATCTCTCTGGTAATTTAGATTTGATTATATCTTTTTGTTCATCAGAAAGGGTAATAGGGGTTGCATTAGTAGGGTCTATTTTTCTAACAATTCTCTGAGCAATAGTCACATTTACAAAAGTAGCTATTTCAGACAGTCCCACTCCCAAGTCATATAATCTTAAAATAGCCGAAGCAGCATCATTGGTATGTAGAGTAGACAATAATAAATGTCCAGTAGCTGCTGTTTGCATCGCTACCTTAGCAGTCTCTCCATCTCTTATCTCCCCGATTAAGACAATGTTTGGATTTTGTCTTAAAAGAGCTCTGATAGCATTAGGGAAACTATAACCAGTCTCTTCATTGATACTGGTCTGTAAAATTCCAGATAATTTATATTCAATTGGATCTTCTATAGTGATAATTTTGACTCCAGGTTGATTTAGCGTGTTGAGGGTGGCGTAAAGAGTTGTAGACTTACCAGCACTGGTAGGCCCGGTTACTAAAATTAGTCCAGTAGTTGCTTTTAACTGTTCCTGTAAAAGTTTAATATTATACTCATCCATGCCGAGGTCTTGTAATTTTATATTAGTAATATCTGATCTTAGTATTCTAAGTACAATAGTCTGTCCATAACCTCCTGGAATGATAGAAACTCTGACATCAAAGTTTTTGTCTGTAAAAATAGTGAATCTACCTTCTTGGATTTTATTAGCAATATCTAAAGGTAGCCCAGTAAAAATTTTAATTTGGCTTAAAATTTGAGGATAGAGTGATTTCGGAACACGAGCTTCCTCATACAATACTCCATCAATCCGAAATCTAATTATAAGATCAGACATATCTGGCTCAAGGTGAATGTCGGTGGCTCTTTTAGTTAATGCAGCATTAGTAATAGCTGTAAGTTGGTCGTTAATAGACATCGATTCAGATATATGGTCAATTTCGGGTAGAGAATCACCAGATTTGTTAATATGAATTCCTCGAGATAAGGCTGACGTCAAAGTAGTCTCATAAATTTCATCTACATAAGATATATCTCCCGCCACAGATAAAACCTCTTCAAGGGAAGTCTCTCCATCTACTGCATGTAATACTCCATCTTGAAACAGAGTAACCATACCATTTTCAATAGCTTTTCTAAAGATTTTAAATTCTGGAGTATTGTTAATAATTAAATCTTTAATATTGTCACGGGTTTCAAATAATTCATATAAAGCAAGTCTGCCCTTATAACCTATACCATAACACTTAAAGCAACCTTTTGGACGATATAATCTAGTAATATCTTGAGGTATGGTTAAGTTAGATTTAGGCGATATTATAGCCAAGGCTTTTTTTATATAATCTAATTCATTTTCTTCTGGAATATACTCTTCCTTACAATCACATAGCCTCCTTACTAATCTCTGAGCTACAAAAAGATTCATTGCCGAGATTATTAGTTGGGGGCTAGAACCAAACTCTTTTAATCTAGTAATAATTCCTACCGAATCATTTGTATGAATAGTAGAGAAAACTAAATGTCCTGTAATAGCTGCGTTAACAGATATACTAGCTGTTTCATTATCTCTAATTTCTCCAACCATAATTACATCAGGGTCTTGTCTTACAATAGCTTTTAGTCCATTGGCAAAAGTATATCCTTTTTTATTATCTACTTGAGTTTGATTAATGTTGTGTAATCTATATTCAATAGGATCCTCAATAGTAATTATATTCGTTTCACTCCGATTAACATAATTAAGAAAAGAGTATAGACTAGTAGTTTTACCTGAACCTGTAGGCCCAGATAACATTATCATTCCTTGAGGTTTGTCTAGATTTCTAACTATAATATCTAAAAAAGATTCACGAATGCCAAAATCATAAATATCTAAACTATGAACTGCTGTATTAAGCAGTCTCATAACGATAATCTCTCCAGTTTTACTAGGTAAGATAGAAACTCTAACGTCAATAGATTGCTTTATATTCCCATTACTCTCTTTGATGGTAATAGAAAATCGACCATCTTGAGCAATAGTTTTAATATTTAAAACTAGAGAGGCTAAATTCTTGACTCTTGAAATTAATAATTTATACATTTCATTATCAAAGTTCAAAATATCTTGTAAAACTCCATCTATACGGTATCTAAGACGAGTAATATCTCCTTTTGGCTCAATATGTATATCACTAGCAAGTGCTGTTATAGCCCCAGCACAAATTATTTGAGTTAATTCAGAAGTGTCAATAGCGTCAATTTTACGAGCAAAATCTTCTAATGAGACTACTCCTTGATTAAACTCATCGATCATTGTAAGAGGAATTATTAATTTATCTTTAACAATTTCACTTCTCTCCTGTAAAAATTCATAGGAATTATAACCCTTCTCTAAACTATACTGTGAAACTAGATACAAATCCAGTCCATACTTATTTTGATACAACCTTTGCAATATTGTTTTAGCTATAGGATTATCTAGATCTTGTAGCGCTATCTTAAGATTTAGTCCAGATCTTTGAAAAATTATCATCTTAGCTTTTTGGGCCTGTTCTTTAGTTAGAATTTTAAGAGCATCTGGATTAATTGGAATAAATTGCAAGTTAAGATAAGGTATACCAAGACTATCTGCTAAATTTTGAGTATTAGATTCTTCTTCTTTTTTACGGATAGTAGATAAATTCATATCTACCACATTGTCAGAATGTAATTTATCTCGAAAGCTTTGCCGATTGGATTTTTTTTGTTTTAATATTGTGCTCATGAATATAGTGTATATATTAAAATTATATCATAAAACACTAAAAATAACAAATTTACGGGCTATATTGAACATAGCAATTTTTATATTTGTGATTAATATGATATAATATTTTTATATGAGATATATAAAAGATTATACAAGCTCTCTAGAAGGTAAATGTGTTCTGGTGAGAATAGATGTTAATGAGCCTGTGGATGAACGGGGTTATCCTCAAGATACCTTTAGAATAAAAAAGTCTTTAGAAACTATTAATTTTTTACGAGAGGCTGGGGCTAAGATTATTCTAATAGCTCACTTGGGGGATCCTCAAAAAGACGGTAGAGAAGGTTTGTCTTTAGAGCCAATTTCTAAAGTATTGGGTCAGGTTGGTGCCTTTGAGATTAAATTTATCTCTGAAAATATTGATGATATACATCCTAATGTCATCAAAAATATGTTAAATTCTGAGGTTGTACTTTTAGAAAATTTGAGATTTGATTCCAGAGAAGAGGAGAATAGTCAAGAATTTGCTAAGATATTAGAGCAATTTGCTGACTTGTATGTTAGTGATGCTTTTTCAGTTATGCATCGCAAACATAGTTCAGTAGTTGCTATTACGGAAATTTTGCCTTCCTTTGGTGGTCTTGTTCTGGAGCAGGAGTTAGATGCTTTAAATTATATATTAAATAATCCGAATAAACCAGCCGTCGCTATTATTGGAGGGGCTAAAATATCTACTAAATTACCAGTTATTAAGGCATTGGAGTCCATTTTTGATAATATTCTTGTGGGGGGTAAAATTGCAAATGAATATATTGATGAATATGGTGTAGCACAAAATGAGAAAATTATTTTACCAATAGATTTTATTGATAAAGAGAGATATGATATTGGTCCAAAAACAAGAGAATTATTTGCAAGTTATATCTCTCAAGCCTCGACTGTGATCTGGAATGGTCCTATGGGTTGGTTTGAACAAAATCCTTATGATGAGGGAACTGAATTTATAGCTAAAGCTATTGCTGAGAATGAGGCTAGTTATTCTGTAATTGGTGGGGGAGAAACTATAGATGAAGTTCATAATTTACATCAAGAGTCTAAAATAGATTTCATCTCTACTGGTGGAGGGGCTATGTTGGAGTATATAGCAACTAAAGGGCAGTTACCTGGAATCAAGGCTCTTGCAAGTAATAATTTAGATATATGAGAATAGCTGTACACGGTTCACATTTGTGTCAGGAGCGGGAGGATGGAAATCAGACTTATATTTTGAATTTATTCCGAGCTATTCGAGATATTGATAGGGTTAATCAATATACTTTTTATTATAATAAACCTATTAATAAAAAGGTAGAAGCTCCCAATTTTGTGCACAAAGTACAGCAAACTCCTTTTATGTGGACTCAGAGAGTATTCCCATTTTTATTGCGCCGAGATAAACCGGATGTACTGTTTATGCCGATTCAAATGTTACCTTTTTTGAAGGCACAAAAACAAAAATCTGTAGTTACAATTCATGACTTAGCCTTTCTTTTATATCCAGAAACTTTTCCTGCGAAGGATGCTTTTTTACATAAACTGTATGTCAGAGAAGCGATTACCAAGGCTGACCATCTAATTGCTATTACAGAGGCTACCAAACAAGATATAGTTAAATTTTATAAAGTTAATCCAAATAAAATTACTGTAGTTTATCATGGTGTGGATAAAGATAGATTTAGATTAATGCAAGAAGGAGAGGAAAATCTAGTTGCAGATGTTAAGACTAAATACAATATTACTAAGCCTTATATTTTATATATTGGGAATGTGCAACCTCGTAAAAATATCCAGGGCTTAATCAAGGCTTATCAAAAATTAAGGAAAACTTCTGATCATAATTATCAGTTAGTTATTGCAGGAGCGAAGGCTTGGTTAGTAGAAGAGGTGATGAAGGAAATAGGAGCTGCATACAGAGATGATATAGTTTTTACCGGTAGATTTGAAGATGCAGAATTAGCACCACTTCTGTGGGGAGCGAATCTATTTGTATTACCTAGCTTTTATGAAGGATTTGGGTTGCCAATTTTAGAGGCTATGGCTTGTGGAGTTCCTACATTAGTTTCCAACACCCCTAGTTTGGTGGAGGTTGGGGGCGAAGCCTCACTATCTTTTGACCCTCATAGTATTGACGATATGGCAAAAGTGTTAGACAATGTAATAAGTAATCCTGATTTGAGAATTGAAATGAGGAAAAAAGGGTTAAAAAGAGTAGCGGAATTCTCTTGGAATCTTTGTGCAAAGCAAACTATAGATGTAATTCAAAAGATTAACTCACTATGAGAAAAATTATACCTAATGACAAAAAGTTGCCAAAGAAAAAAATGAAGCCTTGGAAAAAAAGGTTATTGATTATCTTTGTAATACTTTTCTTGATAGGTGTTTCTGTGCTTGGATATTTTGCTTATAAAGCTAATAAATCCATTAATAATATTACTGGAGAAAATCAGTCTATTTTTGATACTGCTAAGTCACTATTATCTGGGGCTGCAAATAAACAACTAAAATCAGATAATGGTAGAACAAATATAGTACTATTAGGTATGCGTGGCGAAAACGACCCTAACGGAGGATTACTGTCTGACTCTATAATGATTCTTTCAATACAACAAGAATCTAAAAAAGTGGCTATGATATCTATCCCTAGAGATTTAAGAGTAGAAGTCCCAGGTATAAAAGGATATAGTAAGCTAAACTCAGCTCATGCAGTTGGTTTTAAACAAAACCCATCACAAGGTTTGCAATATACTATGAAAGTTTTAGAAGAGGTTACAGGTATGCCTATGCATTATGGAGTTAGTGTGGACTTTATTGCTTTTAAAGGAATTATTGATGCTTTAGGAGGTGTTACAATTAATGCTGCAAGTGACTTTTATGACCCTAACTATGATGGAGGAATTAGAGTTAAAAAGGGCTTGAATGATTTAAATAGTGATAGAGCTTTGAAGTATGTTCAAGCAAGATTAACTAGTAATGATTTTGACCGTTCCCGTCGTCAAAGAGAGGTAATTACTGCGATAAAAGATAAAGCTGATCAGAACGGTTCTCTTAGAAATCCAATCTTTATGCTAGATCTGTTAGAAAATTTTGGAACTAATGTAAGGACTACTATGACAGTTGACGAGTTGAGAATGACAGCTGATACTATTGGTACTTTGGATATGAACAATATGATTCAAAAGGGTTATGATACTTCTGCAGAAGGTCCTTTTACATCTCAAACTTTGCCTAGTATTGGGTATGTTATTGTTCCAAGAGGTGGTAACTTTAATGTATTCCAAAAAGATATACAAAGTGTATTTGATGCTGAGACTGACTTAACTCAACCTTAAAGTATGTACAAATATAAGTATAAGGTAGCTATTACAATTGTAAATTACAATACAAAAGATCTACTTTTATATTGCTTAAAAAAAATTTATAATGCTCAAATCAGTATTCCATTTCAAGTTATAGTTTTAGACAATGCTTCTAATGATACTGATGATATAGAAGAAGAAGTCAATGATAAATATCCTCTAGTAGAATTCTTAAAGCAACCTACAAATGATGGATATACTAAAGGCGTCAATATTTGTGCTAAATATGCTCAGTCTGAGTATATATTTAATTTGAATACAGATGCTTTTCTAGACAAAGGAGTGGTCGAACAGATGGTTAGTTATTTGGAAAAAAATCCATCAGTTGGTTTGATCGGTCCACAGCTTTTAAATTTTGATAGTTCAATACAAGAGTCAACATATCACTTTTTAACTCCATTATTAGCACTTTATCGTAGAACCCCAATAGGGCTACTTCCATTTGCAAAAAAAGCAATTGATAAGTTTAAAATGTCTGATTGGAATCATCAATCTGTAAAAGAGGTGGATTGGGTACTGGGAGCTGCCTATATGTTCCCTAAAACTATAATTGAAAAAATTAATTATCTTGATGAAGATATGTTTTTATATTTATCTGATACTTATTTTGCTTGGCAAGTCTGGTTGAGCGGGTATAAGGTTGTCTATTATCCAGAGGTTAAAATGTATCATTATCATCGTAAATCTAGTCAAAATGGTTTTATATTTAGGTTATTATTTAAAAAAATTTACTGGATACATATTCAAGACGGAATTAAGTTCTTCCGTAAAACATGGGCTAAGCCCAATCCTCATCAATAGTTAACTTGAAATTTACATTATGAAATTATATAACTTTTTATTCACAGCTATTCTTCTAATTATATCTTTTGTTTTAGGAGGATTTTATTTTCAAGATTATGTGTATAGTTTTATTTCTTCTAATTCTAAATTGTCAAATAATTTAGAGACTGATTCTTTACAAAAAGTATATAACTTTTTACGAGAGGAATATCTTTATCCTGATAAATTTGAAGACAAATTAAATGCAGAGTTAGGTGCAGTAAAAGGGGTAGTAGAATCTCTTGATGATCCATATACTGTTTACTTATCTAAAGATGAATATAAGGATTTTTCAGAGAGTTTAGATGGTAAATTTCAAGGAATTGGAGCTGAAATTGGACTCAAAGAGGGTCAGTTAATAGTTATCTCTCCAATTGCAGGTACTCCAGCTAGTAAGGCTGGGTTATTGCCAGGAGATGCTATTATTAATATTAATGGTGAAAATACGTTTGGTCTCAGTGTAGACAAAGCAGTTTCCAAAATTAGAGGAGAAAAAGGAACCGAAGTTAAATTAGAAATAGCAAGAGAAGGGCAGGATGGAATAAAAGAATTTGTTATAGTTAGAGATACTATAGATGTTCCAAATATTACAATTAAAGAAAAAGATGAAGTTGGTATTATTACTTTATCTCAATTCCAGGTGGAAACAGCTCAAGAATTAGATAAAGAAATAGTAAAGTTGCAAAAAAAAGGTATTAATAATGTAATACTAGACTTAAGAAATAATCCTGGAGGCTATTTACAGGCAGCCGTTGAAGTAGTTGAATTATTTACTCCAAAAGGATCGGTCGCAGTGATAGAAAAAGGCAGAGAATCTAATATGGTAAAAGAGATAAAAACTAAAAAGGCTCCCAAATATGAAGAAATAAAGTTAGTAGTACTAGTCAATCAAGGCTCAGCCAGTGCTTCTGAAATAGTAGCAGGTGCTCTGAGAGATTTGAAAGATATTAAGTTAGTTGGGCAGCAGACTTTTGGTAAAGGTTTAGTACAAAGTACTAAAGAGTTTCCTGATGGATCTGTTTTAAAGTATACTATTGCAGAATGGTTTACTCCTGATGGATCGGCTCTTAACAAAGAAGGAATTAAGCCAGATTTTGAAGTAAAATTAACAGCTGATGATATTAAAGCAGAAAAAGACCCTCAATTAGATAAAGCAATAGAAATAATAAAATCCAAATAAATATTTATATTTGATCGAAAGAAACTATGTTCCCATTGATCTCTACTCCATTTTGAGAAATGCTTTTAGAGCTAATAATAACTCTTTTATTAATTCCGAGTAAATCAGCTTCTGCGAATTTTATGCCAGGTCTTTCATTACGGTTATCGAATAAAACGCTTTGATTATTTTCTTTAAGATTATCATATAGTTCCCCGGCTTTTTGCATAACTTCTACCGAGTCCGTGTTTAGGGCGATAAGATGAATGTTAAAGGGGCTAACCTCAACAGGCCACTTCATTTTAGCTTCATTTTCAGCAAAAACCTCTACTAAAGTTCCCATTAATCTAGAAATTCCAATTCCATAACATCCCATAATTACAGGTTTATTTATACCATTCTCATCAGTAAATTCTAAGTCAAAAGCTTCAGAGTATTTTGTTTGTAATTTGAATATATTTCCAACTTCAATGGATTGTCTTTGAGTTAAATCAGAGTTATTACACTCAGGACAAGTTTTTTGTTCTTCTATAATTTCTTTATTGATAGCAATATTACATTTTTCACATATAAAAATCGTATCTTCTCCAATATCAGATATGGTTTGGAATTCGTGAGAATATTTACTAAAAGTACCGCCTGAAGCATAAGTCTTAAGAGTAATATCACCAATACCAAGCCTTTTATAAATGTTCAAGTAGGCTTGAGTTACGATCTCGTAATATGTATCTAAATCTTCAGAAGAACTATGAAAGGAATATAAATCTTTCATAATAAACTCTCGACCTCTTAATATGCCTGATTTTGCCCTTTTTTCATCCCTAAATTTAGTTTGAATTTGATAAGCAGCTAAAGGTAAATCTTGATATGATTGAATAAGATTTTTTGCTATAGGTGTTATAATCTCTTCATGAGTAGAACCTAAAGCTAACTCTGTTGAAGTGTAGTAAGAAGTAAATCTGTAAAGTACATCTAAACTATCCCATCTACCAGTTTTTTCCCAATAAGATTTTGGTTGTAAGGCTGGTAACAATAGTTCTTGAGCTGATATTTTATTAAGTTCTTGTCTCACTATACTTTCAATATTTTGTAAAACACGATAACCTAATGGTAGGTAAGCATAAACTCCAGCCATAACTTGTTCCACGTAGCCTGCTTTTATTAGAATTTTGGCGTTTAAAGACTCTTCAGATTGAGATATATATTTTCTAGTTTTTGAAATTAATTCAGATTGATACATATTAAGTTTTAATTATTAAGTAAGGTACTTATTTTATCTTGAGGGAAGTATTTCATAACAATGTGCCATACTGGTTTGCGATATTCATGTAGAAATTTTTCAATTTTATTTTGAGATACCCATAGAAATCCTCCTAATTCTCGTCTATCTACTCTAATTGATTGGGTTCCTCCATTGAACCGTAACAACATAATGGTTTGCTCTTGTCCTAAGTTTTCGTCCCTGATTAATCTTTTAGGAAAATAGAAAGTGTGTTTTTCTGGACATTTATCCAAAATTGTAAAATCAGTAGTGTTTAATTCTTCTCCTAACTCTCTTATTATGGCTTCTTCATGAGTTTCATTTTCATTAACTCCGCCTTGAGGAAATTGCCAGTGTAGAGGGTCATTTGCCCTAGATACAATTAATACATTTTCATCTTTATCGAATATGATTGCTAGTACATTTTTTCTTAGCTTACCATAGGACATATATTTTTAAAATTAGGCTATTATCATAATTGCATATATTATAGCTTATATTTAGTATTTTGTATATATTTAAAGTATTTTTATTTAAAAAGATGAGAAATATCGTAGACAAAAATTTAAAAACATGGTATATTATACTATATTAATATAATATAGTATAAATATGAGTAAAAAACTATTAGAAAAACACCCAGATCACAAAGAATTCATTTATAAGACTGAGATTATAGCAAGATATGCTCTAAAAGCTATGGTAATATTAGTAGCTATTACACTTGTCCTGTATCAGGTATTGTTCGCTTTGTCATATCTTGGGTTAACTTCATATCAAGAATATAAGCAAGAGCAACAACAGAAGCAGCAGCAAGAAGCTCTAGAGCAGTTACAAGAAGATAAAAAATAAATAATAATTTTTTTCACTACCTTTGCAATAGAAGCCGGTAATTCCGGTTTTTATTGTAAATATATTCAATATGGTATAAACTAAATATAGTTTAGAAATTACACTTTTATTTAAATATGAACATCATAGAATTTAAGGCTGAGTTTCAGTCCGTATTAGCCCAAGCTATTAAATCAAAATTTACAGAATATAGTCAGTATACTGATGATCAGGAGATTTTAGAGATAATTAATTATGCTAAATCTATTATAGGTGGAGGAAAATGTATTCGACCTTATATGGCATATATCTTGTATGAAACCTTGGGATGTGATAACAAAGAGGTTGTTATGGATTTATTAGTATCTTTAGAAATCTTCCATTCCTTTGCATTGATACATGATGATGTAATTGATGAAGGCAAAATGCGTCATAAGGTAGAAACTTTACACACTTTTGTATCAAAAAGGATACAATATAATCATAGGACTTTTGCACACAGAATCCATTATGGCCATTCTCAGGCTATCTTGGTAGGTGATTTATTATTCTCGTGGTCCATTAGTAGATTTCATCAATTTAGTCACTTACCTTATTATAATGAAGCTTGTAAAATTTTTCATACAATGATAGATGAGGTGGCTATAGGACAGATGATAGATGTTAATGTTATGACTAGAGATGCAATTAGTTCTCAATTGATAGAAACTAAAATGCGACTCAAAACAGCAGGATATACTTTTGTAAGGCCAATGCAGATAGGCGTTGCACTGGCAGGTAAGGAAAAAGAACTAACCCAGTTTTGTGTGGACTTTGGGATAGCTTTGGGCTTGGCCTTTCAAACTCAAGATGATATTTTGGATGTTATTGCTGATCCGAAAATAATTAAGAAATCAGTTCTATCAGATATAAGAGAGCATCAACATACTTTTTTAACACAATATGTGCTTGAAAATGGTAAAAACTCAGACATTGTAGAATTAGAAAAATATTGGGGAAAATCTGAATTAAATGACAGTGATCAGTTCCATATTGTTAAACTTTTCGAAAAAACTGGAGCATTATCTTATGCTAGATCTAAAGTCGCAGAATATCTAGATCAAGCTAAACAGATTACCTTAAAGGAAAAAAATATTACTGATAAAACTAAACTGGTATTAAATCAATTAATAAAGTATATCGAAGATAGAGGTTATTAAGAATATGGATAAATATACTCAATCAGTAGAATCTATCACCAAGCAATTTGGAACAAGCTATTATTTTGCAACCAGATTTTTACCCATTGATTTGAGAGAGGCGACCTATGCTTTATATAGTTTTTTTCGTATTCCAGATGAGATTGTGGATAATTCCATTCACGAAAAAGAAGATTATATCTTAGCGGAACTAGAAGATTGGGAAGAAATGTGGTATAAAGCGTATAAGGGGGAAACAACAATATATCCAATTTTAAACTTAACGAATCAAGTTTTTAAGCAATATAATATACCTTATCAGTATAGTCTAGATTTTCTAAAAGCTATGAAACAGGATGTTTATACTACAAGATATGATACATATAAGGATTTGAAAAATTATATGCATGGTTCCGCCTCAGTTGTTGGTTTAATGATGAGTTATGTCATAGGGTTTAACAATGAAAGAGCTTTATATTATGCTTCATACTTAGGTGAAGCTATGCAACTTACTAACTTCATTAGGGATATAGGAGAAGATTATAAAGAAAGAGGTCGAATTTATTTACCTCAAGAAGATATGAATAAGTATAGTGTAAAAGAAATAGATATTAAAGATAATAAAGTTACTGATAATTTTATTGAATTAATAAAATTTGAAATTAAGAGAGCAAGAAGTTTATATAGAAAATCTGATAAAGGTATTAAATATCTCAATAAAAGAGGTAGATTTGCTGTTATAATGGCAAGTCGTATGTATGAAGCTATTTTAGATAAAGTAGAGCAAAATAATTATAATGTTTTAACTAGAAGAGCAAGAACTTCTAAAAGAGAAAAAATATATATATTGGGTAAATCAGCTTTAGAATATGGATTTCAAGGCTGAAGCTTTTGTATTTGAATATACTTAATATATATGATATAATTGATTTAATACTAAATAATAAGTAATATGGCAAAGAATAAATCCAAATCTACAGACAAGATTAGTAAGAATGATAAAATACAATCAGTATTAGAAGATATAAAAAGTAAATTCGGAGATGAGTCAATGATGAAATTGGGAGATGTCAAAAAAGTTGACATTAAAGCTTATTCAACTGGATCTATTTCTCTTGATAGAGCTCTTGGAATTGGCGGAATGCCACAAGGAAGAATTATAGAAATTTATGGGCCAGAATCCAGTGGTAAAACCACTATTTGTTTGCAAGTAATTGCTAATGCCCAAAAAGAAGGAGGAGTGGCTGCTTTTATAGATACAGAACATGCTTTGGATCCAGAATATGCAAAAAAATTAAAAGTTAATACGGATGATCTTTTGATTTCTCAGCCTAATACAGGAGAGGAAGCTTTATCTATTGTAGAGGCTTTGGTGCATTCAGGGAATGTAGATATTATTGTATTAGACTCAGTTGCTGCTATTGTTCCTAAAGCAGAAATTGAGGGTGATATGGGAGACTCACATGTAGCAATTCAGGCCAGATTAATGTCCCAGGCTCTTCGTAAGTTAACAGCTATTTCAGCTAAAGCTAATACTACAATTATTTTTACCAATCAAACTCGTATGAAAATTGGAATGATGGGATATGGTAGTCCAGTTGAAACTCCAGGTGGTAAAGCTTTAAAATTTTATGCTTCAGTTAGAATAGAAATTAAAAGAGTAGCTCAGATTAAGAAAGGAGAAGAGGTTATTGGAGCTAGAACTAAAGCTAAAATTGTTAAGAATAAAGTTGCTGCACCATTCAAGGTTGCAGAATTTGATATTATGTATAATGAGGGAGTCTCTCTTGAGACAGATTTAATTAATTTGGCACTTAAAGTGGGTGTTCTTAAGAAAAAAGGTACATATATTCAAGATTTAGAAGGTAATACTTTAGGTCAAGGTTTAGAATCAGCTAGAAAAGCCTTAAGAGATAATCCGGAGTTATTACAGCAAGTATATGCTGATGTATTAGCTAAGGAAGATGCTAATATTGATAGTATAGATACGGTTGATAGTGTCATTGCTAATTCTGTGGAAGAGTAAATATGGCTTATACCTTAGTGTTAATGCGACATGGAGAGAGTGTTTGGAATCAGCTAGATAAATTTACTGGTTGGACTGATGTTGAATTATCTACTAAAGGTATTCAAGAAGCGAAAACAGCTGGGGTAATGTTGCTACAAAATGGTTTTGAATTTGATATAGCTTATACTTCTATGTTAGATAGAGCTATAGATACATTACAATATGCATTAGAAGGAGCCCATATGACCTGGATACCTGTCGTTAAGGACTGGCATCTCAACGAAAGACATTATGGCGGTTTGCAGGGTAAAAATAAAGCTGAATCTATAGATGAATTTGGAGAGTATCAGGTAAAAGTGTGGAGAAGAGCATTTGCTATTAAACCTCCATTATTATCTGAGTATGATTCTAGATATCCTGCTAATGATGAGAGATACATTGATATCCCAGCTGAACAACTTCCTATTGGAGAGTCTCTCAAGGATACTTTAGATAGAGTTCAGCCATATTGGGAATCAGAGTTAAAACCAGCTATTTTATCTGGCAAAAGGTTAGTTATTTCAGCTCACGGTAATAGTTTAAGAGCTCTGTTGAAATTTTTAGAAAATATTTCAGATAATAAAATTATTGATATAGAAATACCAACTGGAAATCCATTGATTTATGAATTAGAAGAACATACATTAAAAGTTTTAAAGAAATATTACTTAATAGATATAAAAAATAAAAGTAATAAAAATATATTTAGTAAATTGAAATCTATTTTTAAATTAACTTAAATTATGTCAAAGATTATTTTAGTAAGACATGGTGATAGTCAATGGGATCAAGAAAATAGATTTATAGGTTGGGTAGATGTTCCGTTATTGGAAAGGAAAGATTTACTTAAGAATATAGGTAACGTATTATTAAATAATAATACGGATATAGATGTTGTTATAACATCAACATTAGAAAGATCAATTGTAAGTGCTTGGACTATTATGAATAGTATGTATCATTCTTGGATAACAGAAATACATGATTGGCGACTAAACCCAAGACATTATGGAATAATACAGGGCTTAACCTATCAAGAGGCTATTTTAAAATACCCTAATATTAATGAGATTAATTTGAGTTGGGATCAAACGGTAAACCCAATTGCATTAGATGATAAAAATCATCCCAGGTATGATAGGAGGTATTCTAATGTAGAACCAGAAAAATTACCTTCAGTTGAAAGTTTAAAAGATGTTTATTCAAGGGTAGAGACTTTCATTACAGATGTCTTATTGCCAATCTTGGCTAAAAATGAGAATATTTTAATTGTTGCTCATCATGATAGTATTCGTTCTATATTAAAATATTTTCAAAAATTATCGATTGAGGATACTATTGCATTTAATATTAATCCTTCTCATTCTATAGTATTAGAGTATGATGCTAATACAGGAATATCAACTCAATCTCTCTTATAAATATAATTAAATTATTGAGTATATGTATAATCATAGAATTATTGAACAGAAATGGGTTCAAAAGTGGTCCGAGGGATTTGTAGATTACACAATTAATCCTCAAACATCTGAGGATAAAAAATATATTTTAGTTGAATTCCCTTTCCCTTCAGGAGCTGGACTTCATGTAGGACATATCAGAAGTTATGTAGCTCAGGACATTAAAGCTAGAATATATAGAATGCAAGGAAATCAGGTGTTATATCCCATAGGTTGGGATGCTTTTGGTTTGCCAACAGAAAATTATGCTATTAAAAATAATATATCCCCAGCAGTAGCAACAGCAGATAATATAAAGAATTTTAAAAAACAATTAGCAGTCCTAGGGTTGTCTTTTGATTGGAGTCGTGAAATCAATACCACTGACCCTAAATATTATAAATGGACTCAATGGATTTGGCTACAAATGTTTAAGTCAGGCCTTGCCTATCAAGATACCACTCAAGTTTGGTGGTGTGAAGAATTAAAGACTGTCTTAGCTAATGAAGAGGTGATTGATGGTAAATCAGAGCGGGGAGGACATCCTTGTATTAGAGTTCCACTTCGGCAATGGATGTTAGCTATTACTAAGTATGCAGATAGATTAGACCGAGATTTAGAAAAAGTAGATTATTTACCAATTATCAAAACTCAACAAAGAAATTGGATAGGACGTAGTGAGGGGTTTGAGTTAAAATTTCAAGTTCAAGATATAGATCAGAATATAGAAATATTCACCACTAGAATCGATACTATTTTTGGAGTGACTTTTTTAGTTTTAGCTCCGGAACATCCACTTTTAGATAAAATTGTAAAAGCAGAATATAAGAATCAAGTTAAAGAGTATCAAGAGCAAACAAAATCTAAAAGTGATCTTGACAGACAACAAAGTAAAGATAAAACCGGGGTATTTACTGGAGCTTATGCTATACATCCACTAACAGAAGAACTAATCCCAATTTGGATAGCTGATTATGTATTGGCAAGTTATGGTACAGGGGCTATAATGGCGGTCCCTGCCCACGATGAGAGAGATCAGGAATTTGCCAAAGAGTTTGGATTATCTATTAAGCAGGTAGTTGCTCAATATACTACTCTTACAGGGCAAGATGCTCCAAAGAGTGATGAAAATATTGTGGAATTTGATGCTGCAACGGTAATTATTAAACATTGGGTAGAAGAGTTATATTATGTCGTTCAATTTAGTAATAAAGCACAAGGTTTTGTTGGGGGGCATGTTGAATTAGGTGAGACAACAGAACAAACCGCAATTCGTGAGACGGCAGAAGAATCTGGATATATAGATATTAAAAATATTGAGCAGCTTATAGCACATGCATATGGCCGTGGATATAAGCCACGTAAATCAAGAGAGGAATTATGCCATGATTCTCTTTACTTAATACATTTGAAAAGTGGTGAGAGGGTTGATGTTAATGATCATGAGATTAAAAATGGTGACTGGCTGAGTGCAGAAGAAATTGTAAGATCACAATTATTTTCTGATGGACACCGTTTATTTTTTGAATATTATCTCAATCAAAAACCATTTACAGGGTATGGAAAACTTGTTAACTCAGGAGAATTTGATGGACTATTTTCAGAAGAGGCAAAGAAATCTATTATTACAATATTAGAAGAGCAAAATATCGGACACAGAAAAGTCCAATATAAACTTCGTGATTGGGTTTTCTCCAGACAAAGATATTGGGGAGAACCATTTCCTATTGTTTGGATAATTGAAGAGCATTATAAAAAAATATCAGGAGAGATTGCTAGATTTTTACCTAGTCAAGCAGTAACTAGAGAAATAGAGGGGGTATTGCAGTATGCTGTCCCAATTGCAGTTTCAGATTTGCCATTAGAATTACCAGAAGTAGATTCTTATGTCCCTCAAGGATTAGGTGAAAGCCCATTAGCTCAAGCTACAGATTGGTTAGAAGTTTGGTATAATGTCCAAACTGGCCAAGCCATATCCAGGCAAAATCACAAGCCAGATAGTAATTGGGTAGAAGCCTTACGAGAAACCGATACAATGCCTAATTGGGCAGGAAGTTCTTGGTATTATCTTAGATATATTGATCCTAATAATGATGAGAAATTAGCTGACCCAGAATTATTAAAAAATTGGCTACCAGTATACTTATATAATGGAGGAATGGAGCATGTTACATTACATCTATTATATTCAAGATTTTGGCATAAATTTTTATATGATATTGGAGTAGTCCATACCATAGAACCATATCAGACCAGAATTAAGCACGGTATGATTTTAGCTGAAGGTGGTGTAAAAATGTCCAAGTCCAAAGGGAATACTGTTGACCCGATTGAAATGGTAGAGTCATTTGGAGCAGATTCTCTGAGAGTTTATGAAATGTTTATGGGGCCTTATGATGAAGCCATAGCTTGGGACACTAAAGGTTTAATTGGATGTAGTCGCTTTTTAAAAAGAATCTATCAATGGGTAAATGATATGAAAGAGCAAAAATTACAACCCAATAATGATAAAGCTAATCTAGACTATGAGACACATTCATTAATCAAGAAAATTACTCAAGATATAGATAATCAGAAATATAATACTTGTGTTAGTAGTTTGATGGAATATCTTAATTTATACAATACTCAAGATATAGGTATAGATAATATTAAAATATATATTAAATTATTAGCTCCATTTGCCCCACATTTAACAGAAGAATTATGGGAAATAGTAGGGGAGAAGAATACAGTACATAAGTCCATATGGCCAATTTATGATGATACTAAATTAGTCCAAAGCCAGTTAGATTATCAAATCCATATCAATGGTAAAATGCGAGATATCATCACAGTATCGAATGCATCCAACGAGGAAGAAATTCAAATACAAGCCCTCAACTCAGACAAAGTAAAACATATTCTGTCAGACAATATTCCAAAAAAAATTATAATAAATCAAGATAAACAAATAGTAATAATTATTGTATAGTAGAGTTTGGCCTAAAATTTTACCCTCTTTAAGGGTTTTTTACCTCGATAGAAGAGATGATTTTAGTTAACTGAAATTTATTTCACTACGATATGGATATAATTTTTATAGCTTAGGGTTTATTCTCCTCCATACATATATTTAAAGCACCCACTTCCAAGCTAAATTTAACTCTTATATCCCTTACGAATATATTCTAGTACCATGCGATGAGTATTATAATAGCTTCCAATTAAAGATATAGCTGATCTTTGCATTTTGCTAAATTTATCTCTATCATTATAAAATACATCAATGGCATTATTAATATTGTCATACATACTATTAATCTCCTGATACTCATCACTGCCGGCAATTGTCCATCCATTGACATTATGTATCCCACTTTCTGGCCACCAACCATCATAGGTTGAAATATTCAAAACTCCATTTAAGGAGGCTTTCATACCACTTGTACCAGAGGCTTCATAGCAAATTCTTGGAGTATTCAGCCAAACATCAACTCCGCTAACTAATAGTTTTGACATCTCCATACTATAATTTGGTAGATAAATTATTTTTAGATATTCATTATTATACTCTTTCGCAATAGATAATATTCTTTTAATGATGTCTGCACCTACTAAATCTGTATGATAGGCTTTACCGGCAAATATAATGTTAATCCCTTTATACTTTTCAGCTAAACTAACTAATCTTTCAATATCTGAAAAAATTAAATGAGCCCTTTTATATTCAGTTGCTCTTCTAGCAAATCCGATAGTAAATGCATTGGGTAGAAAATCTATATTTGTCTGTTGTATTAGATAATTAGCTAGATTATCTTTATTAATTTGATGGGCTTGTTTTATATCTTCAGCTGGAATTCCTTCTACATATCTTAATATCTCAGGATGCATTTGCCAACTGGGAAAATATGATTGTAAAACCTGATTGATTGAACTCGAAACCCAAGTAGGGCTATGAATGCCATTGGTAACATAGTCAATTTTATGTTCAGGAAACATGGCAGAAGAAACCTCTTGATGTTTGGCTGATACAGCATTGGAATAGTCTGCTAAAGACAGAGCTAATCTAGTTAAATTAATTGTATCTTCAGCTTCAAAAGCTTCTTTTGGTATATTTTGTAATTGCTCTGGCTTACATATATTCCTTAGCCATTCTATTGGTAATCTAGTATGTCCCCCAATTAGAGGTGTGTGTGTGGTAAAGACAACCTGTGCTGTTGGATGGTCTATTTCTAAAGCAATTAAAGCACTATGACTTTCATTTAGATGAAATGTATGTATTTCTGTACATCCAAGGATATTGAGAGCATATTTACTACCAAGTCCTAATACTAATAATTGTCTTCTGAAAATTTCTGAATCGGGGGAATAAACTTTATCTGATACGGCTCTGAATTCAGCTGAGTTTTCTTCTAAGTCAGTATCTAGGAGAAGAATAGAAATTGATTTATTGGATAGGGGAGAAGTATATATAAATTCCCAGATGTTGACCTTAACTATTTCATTGGCAAGGGGTATGGTGGTTTTTCCAATTAAATTTAGGAGTTTAATATAATCCCATTCTTGGGGATGAGCAATTTGTCCATCCATATCATCTAGAGTCTGATCTAGATACCCGTGTTTATATAGTATACCAACTCCTACTACAGGTAAACCTAGATCAGCATAGCTTTTTATTGTATCTCCTGCTAGTATGCCAAGTCCTCCGGTGTATAATTTTATATCATCAGATAGCCCAAATTCCATACAAATATAGGCAGTTTTTGGTGTATAATTCATTTTTATTAATCTTTATATGTTATTTACTAAGTATAACATATTATTGAAAAATAAAAAATCCCCAATTTGGGGAATATTTTATTACAGTATAAAGAAGATTATATTTAGACTACGGAAACAGTTTTAACTATTTTTCTCTTTCCAGTAAAAGATGTCTTTTTAGTGTCTTTAAATGCAATCACTCCATTGGCTACAGAATACAAAGTATCATCAGCTCCTTTCGCTACATTTAGTCCAGGATGAAACTTGGTTCCTCTTTGTCTAATAATAATTTGTCCTTTCTCTACTTTTTGTCCAGCGTATAGTTTAACTCCAAGGTATTTTGGATTTGAATCTCGTCCTAAAGTTGTAGATCCACCAGCTTTTCTATGTGCCATATCGAATATTATTACTATATATGATATAATAATACATATGAAACATAAATTTGTCAAGAAGATTGAAGTCTTTTTACTAGCTATGTCAGCTATATTAATAGGTGGCAGCGCTTATCTTATTGGGAATATGAATGCTCTTGAATCGAATCTAAGTGAAATCCAGATAGTTTATCCAGGTTCCATTGTTACTCAACCTGATACGACAATTAAGGGAATTAAGTCAAATCAAACTATAACTAAACCTATTGATAATACTGTATCTACCATAGATACGGGTAAAATAGTTGCTAGTAAAAATGGTAAAAGATATTATTATCCAAATTGTGGCGGGATTAATAGAATTAAATCAGAAAATCGTATATACTTTGATACAAAGGAGCAGGCAGAAGCTAAGGGCTTGACTCTTGCTTCAGGATGTAAAGCACTATGAGAAAAACTTATATTCCAAAGACATATAATAGAAATGAAAAAACAATTGCTAGGTCTAAATCTAGAAATTTAATTATAGATTTATTAAAGTTTATAATGGTAGCCTTGATAATAGGTGGAATTGGATATATATTGTATTCACCAATTTTAAATATAATTCGTTTTGAAGTTAACTTAGAAGACGCAGTACTGAAAGATGACATTATATCTAGAACACAAAACCTGGTAGAAGATCAAACTTATTGGTGGTATAATAATAAGAATATAATTTTACTAAAAGCTAAAGAATTAGAAAAATACTTATTACAAGAGTTTCCACAAATTAAAAGTGCTGTAATTAAAAGAAATTTATTTGATAGAGTGATAGATTTAGATATTATACTTAGAACTGCTACTTTTTATAGTTGTTATGATGAGATCTGCTATAATATAAGTGAAGATGGCTTTAATATGGGGGCTAATCCAGTTTTAGATGCAAACTTAGTTGAAATAAAAGGATTATCTACAAAACAAGTTGGAGAAACATTTCTCTCGGAAAGAGAAATGAATTGGCTTAAGAATATTGTAGAGGAATACAATACAATAGATAATATTAAAATTAATACTATTTATATTCAGCAAAAATCTAAAGATAGTATAGATAGTGTTTTGGTCTATACAGAAAAGGGATATTATATTATGCTAGATTTAGATACAGATATAATTTATCAGGCACAAGTATTAAAGCAAGTATTTATTTCTCAAATTCCTTTAGAGAGGCAAAATTCATTAGAGTATATTGATTTGAGAATAAAAGATAGAGCTTATTATAAATTCAAGTAATCTATGTTGAATAAGTTATTACAAGTATATAATAAAACTCCATTATGGGTTTTTATCTTAGGTTTAACTTTAATTTTAGGAGTTTTGGCTTTTGGATCTAGTGCTGGAGATTCTTTGACTGTAGATGAAAGTCCACATATTGTAGCGGGGTATTCTTATGTAGTTGAGGGTGATTATCGTTTAAATCCAGAACATCCGCCACTGCTAAAATTATTATCAGGGATATCTATTTGGTTAGGGGATAAATTAACTTCTCAAAATATATATTTTCCTAACAATATACCGGCCTGGAATGAAAAGGTTAATGCTCAATGGGATATGGGTTATGAACTCTTATTTCAATCTGGAAATGATGCCGATACTATAATTTGGTGGGCTAGATTACCTACAATTCTAATTTTATTGTTGGGAGTTGTATGTATTGCGTATTCAGTCAATTATCATACAAAGAGTAAAAGTATTGCTATTATTAGTAGTGTTTTGTATGTTTTTTCGCCAAATGTGATTGCTCATGGCAGATTAGTGACTACGGATTTAATCGCGAGTCTAACCTTTTTAGTAGTGATAGATTTTTGGATTAGATATCTTAAAATTCCTAGTTGGAGACATATTATATATCTGACTTTAGCCATAGGCATAGCTTTCTTAGCTAAATTTTCCACAATACTATTAATTCCATTAATGATATTGACTGGTTTTAGTTATATATTTATAAAATATTGGAAGGATAAAAGATTAATTTTTAAAAATATAATTTTAATACGAGATTTTATAATTATTGGTCTTGGGGTCTTTATAATAATAAATTTAGTTTATTTTATTACAATGCGTAATATGAGTCTAGATACTCAGCTGAGGTTAGTACAAGAATCTTTTCCACAAGAAAATCAGATTTCTGATTTAACTAAACAAGGTTTATCTAATATTATTCAAACCCCATCTCTTAGATATTTTGGACAATACATGCTAGGTCAGGCTATGGTGATTCAGAGAGTCGGAGGCGGGAACACAACCTTTTTATTAGGTGAGTTTACCAACCAAAGTTTTATAGAGTATTTCCCACTAACCTATTTACTAAAAGAAAATCTAGCGGCCATTCTTAGCTTATTTAGTATATTATTAATATCAGTAATTAAATTAACACATATATTTAGAGATAAAAAAATTAATCTCAAGTCTAGGATTCTTAATAATTGGTATCTAATTACCATTATCTGTATGATAGCAATATACTGGATAATTAGTGTTAGAGGTAATCTAAATCTAGGGATTAGACATATTTTACCAGCTGTTATTTTGACCTATATTGTTATTGCTTTTGGAATTGTCAAATTACTAATACCTATGAAATTTTCTAGGGTAATATTAGGGATATTTTTATCTTGGTATATTTTAGCTGCAATATTGACATATCCAAACTATATTTCAAGTTTGAATATATTAGCTGGTCAAAATCAAGGATATCAAACTTTCACAGATTCCAACTTAGATTGGGGACAAGATTTGAAAAGACTAAATAATTGGACTAAACAAAAAAACATTGATACACTATATATAGATTATTTTGGTACTGGAGATGTGAAATATTATCTGCCTGATATCAACATAATACCCATTAAGTCAACTGATGGCCCACAAATTGGGTACACGGCAATTAGCGCCACTATGTTTCAAGATTCTTTCTATAATAGACAAAATGACCCATATTATCAAGAATATTGGTGGTTAGTATGGAGAAGGCCGGACTATATTATAGGAAATTCCATTCTAATTTATTATAATGACAAATATTAAACAAATTTATGCCAGAAATACCTAATAATACTGAAAATAATATTATTGAACAAAGTCAACACTCAATAGAGAGGCAGACTGAAAGTTTAAATTCAATAGAATATATTAAATCTGAATTTAATATAGAAACAGCTCAACCCAGAGTGGAGCAGCCTGTTGTGTATGAGAACGAGAAACATATAAAGCAAGTTGTAGAAACTCAGAAACAAATATATCAATCCAATATATCTAATAAGCAGCTCTCAGATAAGATCCAAGAAAAATATAGTTGGCTCTTAAGTATTCCAGAAGCAAATAGAATAGATGTTTCTGTCAAACTGATTACCACCAAAGGAAAAGATATATTAGAAGTGATTCATGCCTTCTTGGCGATTGAGGATTATGTATCACTAGATAGGTTAGAAGAAAGTCTCAATGCAATTTACCCTACTCTAGTAAGTGAGGGTTTGCTTCCCGATGTACACGATAAATAAAATTTATTATGCTTACAGTTCTATATATAATTCTAATCATTTGGGCAGTAGCTATGATATATCTAATTACTAATTTGATTGTTCAGCCCTTTTGGGAAAAAAGAAGAGTAAATAGAGGTCTATCAATGACACAATATCAGATTATTGTTCCTCGTAACATCCCTAAACCTGAGTCTAATATCAAAGATCTGATTAGTATAATGGAACAAGTTTATGCTAGTTTTTCTTATCTAAAATTAGAAAACTTTATAAATAGAATTCGTTATAGTAATCCATATATATCTCTTGAAATCGTTAGTCCAACTGAGAGAGATGAGATTAACTTTTATATTGGTGTGCCTAAAGGCTATGAGTCTATTTTTGAGAAACAAATTCATGGAGTATATCCTGAAGCTGAATTAAAAAGAATTACCGATTATAATGTTCTCGTGCCAGGAGCAGAGATTAGAGCTGGTTACCTAAAACTAAAAAAACCTTACGTTTTACCAGTTAAAACCTATAGAGAGTTGGAATCAAACCCTTTGAATGTTATAACTTCAGCTTTATCTAAAATTCAGGAAGATGAAAGTGCGGTCGTCCAGATCTTAATTCAAAGGATATCTGATAATTGGATTGATAATGGACAAAAAGTAATGAAAAAGATGCAAAAAGGGGAGTCTTTCAAAGACGCTTACTCTGATGTTTTTGGAAGTTTAGATAGACAATTTATCAAGACTTTAGGTCAAGTTACAAAATCAAAGAACCTTTCAGAAAATGAACCTAAAATACTATTACCTCAAGAATCTGTGATGTTAGAAAAAATTAGTCAGAAGACTTCTAAGGTAGCTTACGCAACTAATATTAGGCTATTAACTATATCTAAAGACAAGCATAGAGCAGATATGTTATTTGACCAGCTAGAAGGAGCTTTCGCTCAATTTGCTAACGGAGATCTGAATGAATTTAAGGTTGTTAAGTATCCAATTTATAATGTCAAACAATTCATCTATACATTTATATTTAGGTTATTCTCCGGCAAAGAGGCTATGATTTTGAATACTGAAGAGTTAACTAGTATCTATCATATCCCAGCTGTCGGAGTGGAGACGCCTAAAGTTACTTGGATTACTTCCAAAACCTCACACCCTCCAGTAGATCTACCAAAAACAGGATTATTAATTGGTAAGAATATATATAGAGGAGAAGAAGTGGAAATTCGAATGAAAGAAGAAGACCGTAGGAGGCATATGTATCTGATTGGACAAACTGGAACGGGTAAAAGCTCTTTGATGAAAAAAATGATTCAAGAAGATTTAGAATCAGGACATGGGTTAGCTTTACTTGATCCTAATGGAGACTTTGCAGTAGAGGTGTTAGGAATGATACCAGAGCATCGTATGAATGATGTTATTTACTTTAACCCTGCTGATACTCAATATCCAATGGGACTTAATATTCTTGAAGCTCGTATCCATGAAGAAAAAGACTTCTTGATTCAAGAAATGATTTCTATATTCTATAAATTAGTCTCTGACCCTAGTATGATAGGTCCAATTTTTGAGCATAATATGCGAATGGCAATGGCAGCTTTAATGTCTGATGTTAATAATCCTAGAACTTTAGTTGAAATCCCTTTGATGTTTACAGACGAAGCTTTTAGAAGAGAAGTGTTATTAACTGTAGATGATCCAGTGATTAGACATTTCTGGGAAAAAGAATTTCCAGCTACTCAAAAAGGCTCCCAAGCAGGAGATACTTTAGGATATCTTTTGAGTAAATTAGGAAGATTTATTGAAAATGAAATGGTGAGAAACATAATTGGACAATCTAGGTCAGCTTTTGATTTTCAAGATATTATGAATTCAGGTAAAATTTTGATTGGCAATTTATCCAAAGGGGGCTTAGGAGAACAAAATAGTAATCTATTAGGTATGTTATTAGTCTCCAAATTGCAAATGGCGGCTTTTAAGCGAAATGAAATTCCAGAAGAGCAAAGACGAGACTTCTATCTTTATCTAGATGAGTTCCAAAACTTCACAACAGACAGCATCTCTACCATATTATCAGAAGCTCGTAAATATAGATTATGTCTAATTCTGGCTCACCAATATATAGGGCAATTATCTGATGGAATTAGGAATGCAGTCTTTGGAAATGTTGGAACTGTTGTAAGTTTCAGGATTAGCTCCGATGATGCTGAAATTATAGCTCAAAGAATGCAACCATATTATACAGTTGAAGATTTAGTGTTAATAGATAATCTTAAAGCAGTAATTACTTTAATGATTGATGGTAAAACCAGTAAAGCTTTTAATATGGAAGTAATCTTTGCCAATAAATCAGATTTATCTCTACAACAAACGGTAATCATGCAATCAAGGCAAAAATATGCAAAACCAGTAGCTGAGATTAGAGCAGATATTGAGAGTCGCACCCATAGTATGTTACAATAAAATTTATTAAATAATATTTATGATTAATATTTGTCTTACCGGAATTAAACCCACAGGAAGTTTGCATATTGGTAACTATTTTGGAGCTATGAAACCCATTTTAGAGCTATCTAAACAAGCTGAATTTGATAGAACTTTAGTATTTATAGCTAATTTACATTCGCTTAATAGTATTAAAGATGGGGAAACTCTGCGAACCTATACCCAAGACATTGCGCTTGATTATTTAGCATTAGATTTAGATTTAGCTAAAACAAGTTTATTTTTACAATCAGACATTAAACCGCTGACTGAGCTTACATGGATATTCAATAATCTAGTTACAGTCGCTTATTTAGAGAGGTCTCATGCCTATAAAGATGCAATTGATAATGGCAAAGAAGCCAATATGGGATTATTTGACTATCCGGTTTTGATGGCAGCAGATATTTTATTGTATCAATCCAATGTAGTACCAGTGGGACAAGACCAAAAACAACATATTGAAATTGCTCAAACTATAGCCAAAAAATTCAACTCTCAATATGGTCAATTCTTCATCATCCCCAAACCGTATATTCAAGAAAATACAGCTATAGTTAAAGGTTTAGATGGCCGAAAAATGAGTAAATCATATAAGAATACCATTGATATTTTCGAGGAAGCCGACTTGATTCGAGCTAAAGTAATGAAAATAACTACAGATTCTAAAGCACCCAATGAGCCAAAAGATCCTGAAACTTGTAATATAATGTCAATTTATAAATTCTTAGCAAACCCAGATGAATTAATAGAAATGGAAATTAAATATAAAGAAGGTGGAATTTCCTATAAAGAAGCTAAAGAGATATTAGCAGAGACAATCTTAAAATATTTTCAACCCATGCGAACTCGTCGTAATGAATTAGCTAAAAACCCAGAATATGTAGCTGAAATTTTATCTAAAGGAGCAAAAGAAGCTAATTCAATAGCCGAGCAAACCATTCAACAAGTCAGAAAATTGGTAGGTATAAGTTAATACTTACATTTGCCTAAAATTTAAATTTATGATATAATTTATTTATATTAAAATAATATAAATAAAAACAATGGTAAGTATTCAATTTTGTGGAGGAGCGGGTTCAGTAACAGGAGCTAATTATGTTATAGATAATGGTAAAATTAGATTTGTTGTAGATTGTGGTCTTATTCAAGGGAATAAAGAAGCAGATGAATTGAACTATGTACCTTTTGTGTATGATCCTAAGAGCATTAATTTTATGATTGCTACTCATACACATATTGACCATATTGGTCGTATCCCTAAACTAGTAAAAGAAGGTTTTAGAGGTGAAATATACTCCACCTATCCTACTCAAGAATTTTCTGAAATATCGCTAAGAGATACTGTTTCTATTATGGAACATGACCATACTCAATTACCCTTATTTAGTAATGAAGATGTAGATCAGGCCGTTTCTCAGTGGCGTGGTAGGGAATACCACGAAGTGTATGAGATAAATGAGCATATTTCATTTAGATTTCAAGATGCTGGGCATATTTTAGGTTCAGCCATTACTGAAATTTGGGTTCTTGATACGGAGGCTGGTAAGCGAATAAAGCTAGTTTTCTCTGGGGATTTAGGTAATGTCCCATCTGTTTTATTAAGAAAATATGATTATATAGCGGAAGCTGATTACGTTATTGTAGAATCTTGTTATGGAGATAGAATTCACCAAAAATTAGCTGAGAGAAGAGAAATTTTAAAACAAGCTATTAAAGATACAATTGAGAGAAAGTCCGTTTTATTAATGCCAACATTTTCTATTGAGAGAACTCAAGATATTTTATATGAATTAAATGATATTATTGAGAATCATTCAGGACAAGGCATGCCTAGAGGTAGTGTTGGTAAAATTGATGTTTATTTGGATTCGCCTTTAGCAATTAAAGCTACAAATATACATGCAAAATATACTCAATATTATAATCAGGAGGCAAAACAATTATCTAAAACAGATAAAATTTTCGATTTCCCATTCCTAACTTTTACAGAGAATAGGGAAGATTCTATGCGTATTAACAGTCAACCTCAACCCAAGATGATAATGGCAGGTTCAGGTATGTCAACTGGAGGTAGAGTTCTATATCATGAAGAAAGATACTTATCCAATCCTAAAAATATAATACTTTTTGTAGGCTATCAGGCACCTTATACTTTGGGTAGAAGGATTTTGGAAGGCGAGAGTCCAGTGTATATACATAATCACCCAGTAGAGAATAGAATAGAGGTTAGAAGAGTTGAAGGATACTCAGCTCATGCAGATCAAGAAATGTTATTAGATTGGTTATCTAAGATTAAAAATTCTAAAAATGTCTTTGTTGTTCAAGGAGAGCAAGATGCATCACAGGCTTTAGCAGACGCTATTCAGGATAATTTACATATTAAATCTCAAGTTCCTACAGAAAATGAAATAGTTATATTAAACTAAAATATATGCAAGAATTGTTTTATCCAGATAGCATAGCCATTATTGGAGCTTCTCGTAATAAATCTAAAATTGGATCTATAATCTTTCACAATATTCTTAATACCAACTATAAAGGAGATTTATGCCTAGTAAATCCATCGTCTAGGCAAATTGAAGGTTATCCAGTATATTCCCATATTAATCAATTGCCTCAGGGTATAAAAGTCGCCATCGTGGTTATTCCAGCAGCTTTTGTCTTAGAAGCTGTTGAGGATCTAGGTAAAAAAGGTATAAAATATGCTGTAATTATCTCGGCAGGCTTTAAAGAATCAGGATCTGATGGTAAGTCTAGGGAAAAAGCTTTAGCTAAAATTGCTAAAGTATATGGTATTAAAATCATTGGACCAAATTGTTTGGGAATAATCAATAATGATGCCAATATATATGCCTATAATGGTTCTTTTGGTTTATTATCTAACCTAACAGGTAATGTGTCGTTAATCTCACAGTCAGGAGCTTTAATATCTGCCTTTATTGATAGAGCAGATAGTCTGAATATGGGTTTTAATAAAATTATTAGTTTAGGGAATAAATTAGATGTAGATGAAGTAGACGCTATTGAATATTTTGAACAAGATTCTAAGACTAAAGTCATTAGTCTATATCTAGAAGGTATAGCTAGACCAATAGAGTTTATCAAAGCTATTAAAAACTCTAGTAAGCCAATTATTATACTCAAAGCCGGTAGGTCAGAAAAAGCTAAGAAAACTATTCAATCTCATACAGGTTCACTAGCAGGAGATGAAGTTATTATAGACACTCTCTTACAAGAAGCAGGAGCTATTATAGTCTATTCATTAGAAGAATTGTTTGACAGTGTACACTTATTCTCTAGATTTCAAAGTATCTCTAGATTTGGAACAGCAATTGTCACTAATGCTGGAGGACTTGGAGTTTTATCTGTAGATGCTAGCTCACAATATAATCTGAAGTTAGCTAATCTAGAACTTAAAGCTGTTCAGCAATTAGAGCAAGTTTTACCCTCAGCAGCTAGCACTAACAATCCAGTAGATATTCTAGGAGACGCTGATGCCCTTAGATATAGGGAAACTTTACAAGTTTTAGTCAAAGAAAAGACTGTAGGCTCATTGCTAGTACTAATAAGTCCACAAGTGATGACCCCACTAACAGATATCGGTAGAGTGATTAACGAAATAGCTACTAAGTATACGCATAAACCAGTTCTAACCGCCATAGTAGGAGGAGATAAAACTATTCAACTAACAAAAGAAATAAAAGATTATCCTTATTTTGATACTCCAGAAAGGGCGATCAGAGCCTTATCTAATTTGTATAAATATACTCATCAAGCTCGTAATGCTAAGCTTTGGGATGAGCCTACATCTTATGTCAAAAAATCATCAATTCAGAGTATAAATAAATCCTTAGAACAAGATAAATCTCAAGGTTTACTCAGTGCTTCCTGGGATACTATTAATTTGATAGCTACAGAATTATCATTAGAATTACCAAAAACTCTAGATGTTAAATCTAATACAGATATTAAAAGATTAGAAAAAAAACTGCAATACCCAATAGTATTAAAAGATGTCAATCCCAATATACTACATCGCACAGACTCAGGACTAGTTAAGTTAGGAGTGAGTAGTTTAGATGAAGTCAAACAATTCTATAAAAAACATCAAAACAGTCAAATTATAGCTCAAGAGCAAGCTCATAAAGGTATAGAGGTCTTCGTTGGAGTCAAAAGAGATTCACAGTTGGGAACAGTCTTATTACTAGGATCAGGAGGGATATATGCAGAAATTATAAATGATATTGCTTTTGCTAGTATGCCAATCACTAAACCATATATTCTAAAAACTCTCAAAAAGACAAAAGTTTATAAAATACTCAATGGAGCTCGAGGTACAGAATATGATATCAATTGGCTAGTAGATACAATTTTCCAACTAAATCTATTAATATATTCAATACCTACAATACAAGAACTAGATGTAAATCCAATCATAGTGTATCCAAAAGGAGGTTGTATACTGGATTTGAAAGTAATTTTATAAAAATTAAAATCCATAATTGTATACTTATCCACAAAATAAACCATTGACAGGGGGGATAAGATAATATTATATATATAAAGTATTCTATACTAAAATTACAAATAATAAATTCATAAATATGAATAAAAGAGTCAAGATGCAAAAGAAAGGCGT
>CAZYEN010000030.1:0-9725 GCA_964646465.1 uncultured Candidatus Saccharibacteria bacterium
TATCCTTTTGAAGATAATACTATATCTAAATCTTGTGGAGCCAACCCAACTTTTAGTAAAGGGCTTTTAGATTCAAACTTATCATTAATTGTAATCTCATAAGCTATTCTAGTATTAATTCTAATCCCTCCTGTGCTAGTCAAAATTGCTCCGTCATCACTATCTTTACTTAAACGATAACCCATACTATATAGAACAATAGCAGGAGCTATTATAAAGAATAAGAAGATAAGTGTCCAAGCGAAGATTTTTTGTATAGTTCTATTCATATATTTTTGTTAATTTTCATCTAGAGCTTTATTGGCAAGCGCATCAGCCTGTTTATTTAGCTCTCGCCGAATATGGATAAATTCCACTGAGGAAAATTTGATTCTTAAATTCCAAATTTTGATAAAAGCTTTTTGAATAGCTTCATCTTTTAGTTCATAGATACCTGTTAGTTGCTTTTGAGCTAATTCAGAGTCAAGATAAAGTTCTACAGCATACTTTTTGGTATTAGTCTTACCTACAAGAGCCTTAGCCTTTTCTAAAGCTACAATAATAGCTTGATACTCAGCATAATTATTAGTAGCTATGCCAAGAGTTTGATGATATGTTTTAATTGTACCATCTGGTAATTCCATTACTACTCCAATTGATGCTGGGCCTGGATTACCTCTGGAGGCTCCATCTGTATGTATTTTGATTGTCATATAAAATATAGATTAAAATTATTATATCATATATTTTATATTTGTGTATAGTGCGGGGGGGATTAATTATGAATTGTGAATGCTGAATTGTGCTTCGACAAGCTCAGCAAACTTAATTTACCCTCGCTTGAGAGGGTTACTATAAAATATAATTATAAATTTGAATATTTTTTATAAATGTGGGTGCAGGTGGGCTCGAACCACCGACCAAAGGCTTAAAAGGCCTCTGCTCTACCAACTGAGCTATGCACCCTTAAAAACTTAATACCAACATAGTATACACAAAATAAAATATTTTGCAACTATTATTGATAATTTTATGTGGGCAGAGTAGGACTCGCACCTACGTAGCCTGAAAAGGCGTCGGTTTTACAGACCGATGCGTTTGACTGCTCCGCCATCTGCCCCAATGTACATACATTATACCATAGAAATATCTATGGAGCCGAAAAGAGGACTTGAACCCCCGACCTACCGCTTACAAGGCGGTTGCTCTACCAGCTGAGCTATTTCGGCAATAAATATATATTATATAATGAACTTTGTTAAATATATCACAATTTTAATTTTTTGTCTATTGTTTGGGATATAAGAATCTATCTAATTGTTAGGAGGTGGGGGAGTAGTCTCAGGAGTGGGAGTATCGAGTTTATAATCATCTTTCATCTCCTCCCATAATGCTTTGACAAAAGATAAGTCTGGTTGCCTTAGAGTACTTAAATCTAATAGTCCAAATTTTATTAGCTCTTTTGCTGTTTCTAAATTCATACCAGATACTAGAATTATATTTCTAAGCTCAGGATGATTGGTCATAATTTCTTCTACTACTGCTTTTTGTTCTAGGTAAACTGTATCTTTAGTTGAGGGAATAGATTTATTTCTATTATTAAGATCAGGAGTATTTCTGAATAGTCTTCCAGCTCTATCAATAGCCATTTTTAATAAATTTAATTTTTTTTCTGAAGTTAAATTCTGTTCCATTTTAATGGAAAGAGAACTCTCATAATAAGCTTTGACACAAGCTAAATAATCCCCCCCAGATTGTTTGACGGCCATAGCTCTAAGATAATTTGGTCCCGGAGGGCTAGCGAAACCAAATAACTCTTTAGAAGCTTCATCTTGATAATACATAGCTCCACCCTCTTGAAACATCTCAGCCCTATCTCCACCCATTTGACTAGGATGGGTATATAAAGGTATTCCAATTGTGGCTGTATTTTCTCTTTGTAAAATATGTATAATTTCATGAACAGCTCCTTTTGTTAATACATCAATTATAGATCTATTTTCATTTGGAATTGATAAAATTTTTGTTCTAGGATTTATAGAAAATGAAGTTTTTCTTGCATCTATTGAACAAGACCATTTATTGGATGCGTTTTCAGTATCATCATGATTCTCATTTAATAACCCATAGTTTGATAAAACTTTCTCTATGTATACTTTTATTTGTTCAGGTTCAACACTTTGAGCCTCTATTTTATTTATATCAAGTCCTTGTTCTGTTAGAATAGCTTCCTTTTTTTGATTGATTTCAATATGAGCCTCAGGTATTTCATCAGCTTGTTGGAATAGTCTATTATCCACCTGATCATAATTACCATCTGCATTCATCTTACCAACTCCATATCTAAACTTATCTAGCCTAATTTTAGGTTTATGAAAGGTTGAATCTGATTCAGAGTCCAAAATAGATTTAGCTACTAAAGTTTCGGCTAATAATTCGTTTAATTTTGTAATTAATTTTTCTAATCTAAATAATTTTGCATGGATAAGTGCGTTACTCTCTTTTAGAGTCTCTTCTCCTTCCATAACAAAGGAATCTGTAAGAAATAATGAGGATCTTATTTCTTCAAGCTCAGATTTTAAATCTCTAAGAGATTCAATTTTAATCGTTAAATTTTCAGGACTTTTAATAAACATTAATTTTCCTGGATTATCTAAACCTTCTATATCTAAACTACCATCTTCAACAATATGTCCAGATAAAGTTTCTAGCATTGTTTCAGTATGATATTCTAAACTCGACTCGACCAGTCTTCTTAAAGATTTATTGTCTAATGTTCTTAAATTAGATATGTGTTTTGTTATATCAATTTTAAAATTAGTATTAGGATCAGGATATAAACCGAACTCCTGTAAAATAAGTTGGCCTTCATTAGTAGAAAAATATTCAGTATATATACTTGTTTGACCATATGATACTTTTCTAATATCTGCTAATTTTTCTACAAAAGGCTTCTCAAAGTCTATTAAGTCTGTTTTCTCATCATCTGTTAACAACTCTTTCTCTCTTTCTCCTGACAAATATTCTTTTATATCTTCTAATTTTTTTTCAGCAGAGTAGGATGGTCTTTCAGGATATAGAGGTTTTTTTTCAGGAGCAGTTTCTGTGAACTGTTCAGTATTTTCAATAGACATATTAATTTATTTATAGTAGTATTTAATACATTATAGCATAAATTTTTATATGAAAAAATTTTCTGATGGAATTATTTTGTCTACACCAAGTCCAAATGTATTTTATGATTATGCAATGCAATTCAATAATGTATATGTTTTTGCTGTTCGTGCGGGAGCAGATAATGAATTTTTAGATCCTAATAAATTTTATAATTTAGATAACATTCTTTCGGATGAAGAATTAAATTTAATAAGATATAATCAAGCTAGTGTTGAAAATCATCCTGACTGGCTTACAATATTAAAAAAATCAAATAAGAGAGTCTTATTTCAGAAACAATCTACACTTACTCAAGAATTGAAATTGAAGTATAATTTGAATATTTTAAATAATGAATTAGAAACTCAAGAATATTTAGAAAATAAAGTGAATTTTAGAAAATTAATTAAGCAATATAGTTTCTGCCCTAAAACACAAACTATATCTAAAGAAAATTTATTACAAAAAACATATCAAGAATATCAGTTTAATAAATTTGTTATTCAAGGAGATTGTACTTCGGGGGGGAATGGAACATATTTTATTTTTTCTGAATCAGATTATAATTTAACTTTAGATAAAATTAAGGAAGAAGAGTATAGAGAGTATATCGTGACAGAATATATAGAAGGGGAAACAATGGCTGCCATAGGTATTAATTATAGAAATGGGACTGTCGTAACATCTCCATATAATCAAATAATAGGTAATAGAAACTTAGTTTTAGGAGAGATATCTAATTTAGATATAAATGGTAAATTTATGGGAAATAGTATACCCAACAAACATATATTATCCAATAAGATTATAGAGTATATTCAAAGTATAGGAGGTATATTAAATAAACAATTTAACTATAAAGGTATATTTGGAGTAGACTTTATTATTACAAAAGATCAAGAAATTAAGATTATTGAATGTAACCCAAGAATTACGGGGGCTTTTCCTGTAATTGATATGTTTTATTCTAATGTTGGTATACCCTCCCCATTAAGTTTACACATAAAAGAATTTATAGGTGAAAATGACCTGGATTATAAATATATTCAAAAACTATATATCAATAGAGACTCTTGCTCAATTTCTCAGATTATATTTTGTATAGATAAAAATTTATTTGTAGATAAAATTTTACCACAACAGAATATTAAACCAGGCTTATACAATATTTCAGAAGATGAAATTATAAAACAAAGTAATTCTTTGAAATTTGAAAATAAAAATAAAAATGAATTTATAGTATCAGAAATACCAATAAGTCTTACAAAATTAGGTAAAAGAGAGCGAGTAGCCAGGATAATATTTTCTTGGGAGTACAATGATAAAGATCATAATACACAAAAAATAATAAATTGGATAAAAGAAGGCTTTATTTTACCAGAATAATTACTTTCTTGGGTCTATAATAAACCTTTTTAGAGAATTCTCACCCAAAATCATTGGATATTCTAAATCTTGTCTAGCTATAATATTAGCTTTAGTCTCGAAGACATCATCTCCAACTTTAAGTTTGATGTAGATTATTGGTCTATAAGAATAGCCATGACTACTTTTTACTTTTGAGACTCCTATTATATCAGGATGTTCTTCAATTCTTTGCCAGACTTTATTTTTAGATAATTCATTGATTTCATCAGCTGTTAGAACTGGTTTAATTTGAAATTTTTTCATATGTTCTAAAACACTTTCATAGCCCAGAGCGACTGCTAACTTTTCATCTATAGATGTTTTACCTGCCCCTGTATCCACTTTAGCTAGTATTGTTTCTTTTTGACTTTCTTTGCCAAAGAGGGTAATTTCTTCAATTAGACCTATCACTTGTCGTCCGGTGATTTCCTCGATTTCTTCTTCAATTTCTCCTCCGAAGAGGTCTTTTGCTAGTCTGATGGCTCTTTTGATTGTTTTGACTTTGAGCCCTTTGACTTTTTGTAATCTTTCTTTGAGCGGGGCTAAATTGGCAATTTGAATAGCAAGTCCCGGTCGTGCATTGGCTTCCAAGACTACTGGTCCAGCATCACGGTCTATTGCAATGTCTACTCCTGTAAAGCCTAAATTTGTTACATCAGCAGTACGAATAGCTATTTCTAAAATTGTATTCCAATAGGGGATTCTAATTCCAGCTAAATTTATCCTTGTACCCGGTATGGTGTCAATAAACTTTTCTCGCATAATGGCATTGGTAGTCACTCCGGTGGCCATATCTATTCCTACTCCAATTCCTCCTTGATGTAGGTTTGCCTTCCCATCTGACTCTTTGGTCGGAATTCTAATCATTGCCATTACAGGAATTCTGTTGAATACAATTACACGAATATCAGGAATACCTTTGTAAGCTAAATGTTTGAAGGATTTATTAAGTTTAATTCGCTCTTCAAAAAAGGCCACATCGGGGCTATTGGTACGGGAATAGGTTCCATCAAGAATATTACTAATATGATTGTGAATCATTGTCTCACTGAGTTTGACTCCTTTGGTCTTGACCCATTGTCTCTCCCCATCTGCGGTTCTTTTTTTGTGTTCTCCAAAAATCACAACAATTCCTTCTCCTCCAAAACCAGAGGTTGGCTTTAGAACGAAGCTTTTTGGTAATTTATTATAATCAAAATTATTTAGCTTTTCATAAGAGCGAATTGAGGCTAAAAGTTTTGGAGTAGGGATATTATTTTTTTGAAGTGCTTTTTTGAATTTGATCTTATTGTCTACTAATTTGACCCATTTGCGGTAATTGTAGGGTTTGATATAAGAAAGGTTACGGGCGTTCATCCCGAGTATTTTTTGACTAAATACAAATGCTTCTAGCCAATTCATAGCTTATTGATTGCTAATAATCTTACGGAAACGAATGTATTCAGAAATTCTAAGCCCTTCATATCTACCAAGGAATATAATTCCAGCAAATACCACTAAAATTATCCATGGATTATAGAATACCAAGTCTCGAAGTCTGGTAGTGGTCATTATGAGGTTTCCAATTGAGGATAAGACTAGAGTTTCTACGGATAGAATTACAGCTGTACGATAACCTTTTTCCATCTGGGCATTGATGAATTTTTCTACTAAAGTAATAATTATCAAAATCTGGTAAATCGAGGCTTGGACAAAAATGGTGCTATCTGAGAATATACCCCAAATAAGACTAAAGAACATAGATAATGCTGTAATAGATAAGATTAAGGCCATTTTAGGTAAATATAATATTCTAATTTTCCTTAATAAAAATCTCACTACAGAGGCCACTAAAAGGGATACTACAAAGATACTAACTCCATATTTGAAGCCAATTTCAGTCAAAGCAAAGGTTATAATCAAAGGAGTATAGATACCAAAAGCCTTTACTCCTACTATTTGTCTAGCAGCCACTATAAACCCTGCCATAATAGGAAACATTAATAAAATGTCTATGGTTTCCCGTGGCACATCATTTCTTAGGAGGTAATCAAAGAATATATCCATATAAGTATTAAAAACCAATTGAGATTATTGTATTATTTTGCTATAGTATAACATAATAATATATTTTGACTAGTAGCAAATTTATGGACAGATCAGTATACGACAATTATAGCTTACATAAGGGAAAATTTCAAACTAAACCTGGTCTTACCAGGGACGTAGTTGCAGAAATATCTAAACAAAAAAATGAACCAGCTTGGATGTTAGAGAAGAGATTGAGAGCCTTTGAATTATATCAAAACACTCCTTTACAAAATTGGGGACCTAATTTGGATGGTCTGGATCTAGATAAAATTATCTATTTTAGCCGTCCTGATGCAGCGGAGTCTAAAACTTGGGAGGATGTACCTGAGGACATTAGAGATACTTTTGATAAACTAGGTATCCCAGAGGCTGAAAAACAGGCTCTCGGGGGGGTTGGAGCTCAATATGACTCAGATATGGTGTATCATAATCTCAAGCAGGATTTGAAGGATAAGGGGGTTATTTTTGAGAATATGGACACAGCTTTGCAGGAATATCCTGATTTGGTCAAAAAATATTTTATGACTCAATGTATTCCGATTAATGACCATAAATTTATTATGCTGCATGCTGCCGTTTGGAGTGGAGGGACTTTTATTTATGTGCCAAAAGGGGTAGAAGTAGAGTTGCCATTACAAGCCTATTTTCGCATGAATATGGAGGCTGGAGGTCAATTTGAGCACACTTTAATTATTGCTGATGAAGGCTCTAAGTTGACGTATATTGAAGGTTGCAGTGCTCCTAGATGGAATGCCTCAGCCTTGCATGCAGGTGGGGTTGAAATATTTGTACATAGAGGATCTCAAGTCAAATATATTAGTATTGAGAATTGGAGTAAGAATACTTATAACTTGAATACCAAAAGAGCATTGGTGGACGCTTATGGGACGATTGAGTGGCTAAATGGTAATATGGGTAGCGGTGTGACCATGTTATATCCTTGTAGTATTCTAAGAGGAGAATATGCTCGTTCGGATAGCCTCGGGATAGCCTTTGCAGGCGAGGGTCAAGAGCAAGATACCGGTTCTAAGGTAATTCATGTGGCACCTCATACTAAGTCTACTATCAGTGCTAAGAGTATTTCTCAAGGTAATGGAATATCCTCATATAGAGGGCTTGTCAAAATTTTACCTAAAGCAGTAGGAAGTGAATCTCATATTGTTTGTGATGCTCTGTTGATGAATGATGGAGCTAAGTCAGATACTTATCCTGTGATGCAGGTGGAAACTAACGATGCTCAAATTGGACATGAAGCTAGAGTTGGTAAGGTCGGTGAGGAAGAGGTTTTTTACTTAATGAGTAGGGGAATGACCGAGGCAGAGGCTAGGAAAATGATAGTTAATGGTTTTATAGAACCGGTTGTGAAGGCCTTGCCTTTAGAATATGCAATTGAACTTAACCGTTTAATCGAAATTGAAATTACTGATTCAGCTACTTAAATTATGGCAATTTTTACTACTAAAACAGAATCATCTCATCAATATCTAGTTATAAAATCTAGAAATAGAGAAGTTTTAGATATTCTCAATTTATCACCAAATACTATAATTCATATTGCCGAACAGGCTCAATTAGAATTAAATATAGGAACTGGAGAATATAATCATAATCTTAATATTATTTTAACCAAAGGAGCTAAGTTGGATATTATGGAAAAAGATAATTGGAGCGGGAATTTACATTGGACTATAGACTTAATAGAACCTTATGCGGAGGTAAAATATACAACCCGTCTGGAGGTAAAAGAAAATTCTAATAATCTTATTACAATCAATCATCAAGCTGCTTATACTCACTCTCAGATTGACTCAAGACATTGTGTTTCCAGTAGTCATAAAATTAGCCAACATACTATTATAGATATTTCAAAAACTATTAAATATTGCCAAGCCAGTCAGTCAGCGGAAATTTTGTTATTAACCGACCGACCGCAAATCCAAGTCATCCCCGAGCTCAGAGTAGCCACTGATAATAGTAATGCCAGTCACGGAGTATCTATACATCCAATTCGAGAGACAGATATATTCTATCTAATGGCGAGAGGCATCAGCCAGACAAAAGCAATCAACATACTCAAAAAAGGCTTTTTGGATATTTAATTAGTTACAAATAAAAAAACACCCCGCTTAGTGCGGGGTGGGTGAGGTATAATTGAGCGGTTTGTTTTGGTTTTTTGTGTCTGCTGGAATTATATAGATGATTGGGTTTTGTGGGTTTGCATGAATATCTATTCCTAAGAAACAGTTTTCATCGCCTTGAATTTCTTTTCCCTCTGCATCTATTATTACTATTGATTGAGGAAACGGATTGGCTAAAAGATGTAGACTGTTTGGTTTTTCAGGGTCTCTAAATATTTGTGTACATACTTTGGACCTGAGAATTGCTCTTACAAGATCTAGCCTTACCTTATCTTTCACTAAAAGGCACATAGCAATGAAGTCGTAATACTATGATATATTACTATAATATGTTGTGTTTTGTCAATTTTTAAGCCAATTCTAAATCTAGAATCTGTTGAACAGATAGTTGAAACATATCTACATTTAAATTTTGTTTTGATATTCTTTCATTCCCAGATACAGTTGTATATAAGCCATCTGTTAAAGTAGCAATATTATTAGGATCATCCCACTCTTCACTAAATTTTGCCATAGCTTGCGTGTGAGGTTGATATGTTGATTCATATTTAAGGTTCTCTAGTCTTTTTGTTATTTTAATTTTATGTAACTGAAATATTTTTGATAAATCAAGGTTCATAGTTGTAGAGCTAGTAAAGTTATCATTATCAATTATGAAATCCTTTCCTTGTATTTCTATATTATATATATCTAAATTAGGTTCGTCTATTGCATTAGTAGAGTTTAAAATTTGAGAATATAATAAATTTAAAGCTTGGTTGACTTCATCTGGTGTAAGATCACTAGATTCAAGAGTTATAGCTATAACATCGCCACTATGAGAACCAACAGAACCTTCTGGCAAAGGAATAACCCCAACCACACCAGGAGTCTGACTTAATTCTTTGATCACAATAGATTTTGATTCAACAATATCCTTTTGACGATATACTTGATCTTTTGTTGAGTCGACTTCTATGAATTCATTGACTAATT
>CAZYEN010000031.1:0-5884 GCA_964646465.1 uncultured Candidatus Saccharibacteria bacterium
CTTCCGATCGAATCAACTTGTAGTGGAGCGTAATCTCCATCAGTGCTTACTAAAGATGTGTCAGCATCGTGTCTTACGGCTAAAGACATAATACCTGAGTCGCCAGAGCTATGAGCTGCATCTTCAACTTTAGTTAGATTATCAATATCTGTTTCGATATTGTTTAAAGAAGTGTCAATATTGCTTACTGAGGTTTCAATTGCATCTAAAGACGAGTTCGCAGCTACTAATTCAGCTTTTACGTCAGTATCGTGAACATAAAGTTCACCAGCAGTATTAATCTTTAATGCACCGTAATCACCGTCAGCTGAAGTGCTATTAGCAAGCGTATCTTGTCTAACAGCTAGCATGAATGCGCCTAAGTCTCCACTTGAATGAGCGGAATCTTCTTCATAAACAAAGTCAAAATCAACGTCTAGGTCAGTTACGGTCTTAACTCTACCGAATTCGTCTACGGATATTGGAGAATAATCACCATCAGTTGAAGTTAGAGAAGCATCGCTGTCATTCCTAACGCCCATCATGAATAATCCAGCATCACCTGAAGAATGTGCTGAATCTTCTAAGTAGCGACCAGAAATTATTAGTCTGCCACTAGAATCTAGTAAAAGTTCTGCAAGTTGAGTGTCTGTTAGAGATGGTAACGAAGATAAATACCTACCTACTAATAGTCCGAAATCGTTCATTGTGTCCTCCCATAAACTTGTAAAATACTAATTACGACTCTTTAGGACCGGTTAGTTTGTTATTCTCCTCGGTTACTGCCTGTTCTATATCAGTTAAAATTGGGAATATTTCATTTTTCTGAAATTCTTCTAATTTAACTTTTAATAAGTCCAATTTCTGCTGAATATCTTTAATTTTATCTGTTGGTTCATATTTTTCTAGAGAACCAACTATAATTTGTAGATGTAGTTTATTTCGATCAAAGTGTAAAAACATGTTTTTCTCCTCTAAGCTATATAACCTTCTAATGAAACAAATGTTGAATAACTTGGTTTAAATTGTCTATCTATTTGAGCCTCTACTGTAAGAACTTGAGCAGACGGTAGAGGTCTATGTTCGTCAAATTTAAAACTTACGTTACGTTCAACTGAACTCGTTTTAAGTATCTTTTTTGTAACTCCATTAATTTTTAGTTTAAAAGTTGCTGGAGTTTCACAAGTACACTCTACTTTTATAATCTTTGTATTAACATTTGAAGATGTGAATGAGTAAATTTCTTTATAAGATAAGTTATTTACAAAATCTTCTCGTTCATCTGCGATAGGACTATTATGTCCGCTAATTGCTATATTGTCGCCGCCTTTAGCGTCAACAGCAGTGTTTACGTTTATAGATCCATCTGAATTTACTAGTAGAATATCACCAGTGGAAGGGTTACCTATGTGTACGCCATCAGTATCTACGTTTAAATCTACATCAACAGTGAGGTTTTCTAGTGTAACGGCGGCATCTACGCAAAGTCTTCTTTTACCGTCAGGAGCCAAAATCACATCTACCGGTAGTCCTGTTTTAGGATCAACCAAAGTGTTGCCTTGAGCAACCCCTCTTTGATTTATTTGGCTACCAGAAGATCTAAATGATTTTGTGCTCATTATTGACTATTCTTTTCATTATATAATTTTTCAAGTTCTTTAAAAACTTTATCTTTCCAAGCTTTTTTCTCGTCTTTATCCATAAATCTTGACTTATGAATATTTAATTTATCTATTTCTGGATCAGAGTACATATGAATTTTGCAATATTGAGAAGGACTATATTTATGTGCTTCAAAACTACAAATTTCACCATTTTCTTTTATAAATTTGCATCCGCCAGAAGCTATATGTTGTTCAACTGCTTCTTCTTTTTGTATTTGTAGCTCTTTATTAACATCTTCATCTAATAAAGTAATATATTTATTATAAACATCTTTACCATAAATAGTAAAAACATCATAAGGTTTAGTTATAAATGGTAGTTTTTTAAGAAATAATAATGGCAGTTCTTTAGAATTTTTAAGTGCAGGAAGTTTTTTAAGAGAAAAATATAGTTTTGAATTTTTTTCTACTACAGCAAACCCACCTCTAAATTTAACGCCATTTATTACGTAATTAACACCAGGAATAGTATGACGAATAATAATGTAATCTCTATCATCAGTAGTTCCTTTAGTTAACCAGTAACTCATATTTTTTCTCCTCGGATAATTTAAAAATTAATAATAGGATGACGAAATATTCGTTTTACTGGATTAACCAAACCTATTATTTTAAAGTAACTTTACCTAATTAAGATTAGGCTCCTAGTGGTAAGCAACCATAGACACGAGCAAGAGCTAGACGATTATATAACTCAAAACCACAATACCACTTCATCCTATACTGGTAGCTATTCTCGTCTTCTCGTGGACCTACGTACTCAAGTTTTAGACCTGCGTTGTTAGCAGAGGTGAAGCCGCATATACCTTTAAACTCACCCCAGCAACCAGCGTAGATAGAAGAACCGTCGATACGCTCTGCAACTACCGCATCTTGTGCAGCTGTAAATAACGAAGCTGTATTAACAGCTTGGCGTTCTACCATCTTATTTTGTTCTGGATCAAAGAATGAACCGGAAACAGTTAAATTGATAGTAGCAGAACCTTGTCCACTTACGATTGGATAACGATACATTACGCCATCATTTCCTCTCATGAGTAAATGATCCATATGAGCAGATACTGAACCGCTTAGAACTACTGTATCGGCGTCTGTGATAGAGCTGAGAGTAAGTTCTTGAGTTTCAACTGCTTCATAACGGCTAATGAAATCGTTACGGAAAACTGGGATATCTTGGTAATGTAACATTGGCCTATCATTACCTAAGCCCTTACGTTGAATTTGAGAAGCATCGGTTCCACCGCCAGTATTTCTTAGAAGTACTCTTAAGATACGGATATCTCTTGAGTGCATCATAATGTAATCTGGTCGAGCTGCTGTTACTCGGTCAATTAGGTCATCCATATCTTCTAGAGTCATTACTCTACCTTTTCGACCTAAACGGGCAGAAGATGGATCGTCTTCTACTAGTTCTAAAGTTTGAGTAGCAGCTCCATTATTAAAAAATGGATGGTTAACGTCGTCAACGTTTCCTGATTCTGCGTCTAAAATAGAAGCAAGGCCGTGGAAACGATCAGCTAAACCGATGGGGCCGTTATTACTTTGAATAAGAGCGCCGCCTCTTTTTGCATTAACAATAGCGTTCATGTATAAACGAGCTACTGCTTTTGCTTTTGAACTAATTTGAACTTGAAGTTGCCTTCGTACTTTATATTTCTATAAAGAGTGGACTATATCTTAACTATTCGCCAATAGTTTCCTGGGTATTACAACAGGTTTATTTTATATTGGAATTCTGGTAGTATGTATTGTTTTATTATTTCTACGAATTTTACTGCTTGTTGTTTACCAATTCGTAATCTATACATACCATGATTTTTATTTAATCGGAACTCTATTCCATAATTAGTTTTAAAATATTCGATTATTAGATTATGTTCTTCTTCGGTCATGTAAGTATTTAAATATAAACTAACTGAAGTTCTTTCATTTTTTACTGATTTTCCTAATCCACCATCGTCCATATACCAATAAGCAATACTTTTAGGAGTTAATAAACTTAAAGCAGCTCTTGTTATTACTTTCTTTTTATTAGGATAAAACAATTTATATAACTTAGTTAATTCAGTATTAGTAAACGTACATAAAACGTAAGAAGGATAATATTTATTAGTTCTTTTATCGAATATTAACTTCTTTTTAACGCCAGTAGGACATATATCTTTTAATAATTCAGCCTTATGCTCTATATAAAACTTTTGTGGTTCACCGTGAGTAAGTTGTATTCTAGCATTTTTAGCTGGTTTGGATAAGTGCCCATCTCCAAAAATAGTTCCGATTATGAATTCCATACAATCTTTCGACAAAGTTATCTGTTTTACAACAGGTGAATATTTGCTATTATCCATTACTTCGTCTACTCCTACCCGTTTAGTCTCTGAGGTCCAATCCCATTAGGATCGCTACCTGCTGATTGCCCAATCTTAACTGTTTTTCAAACTATCACACTTAATATTACTATTTATGTTGTAGTAAGTTAAGCTCTAAGGGTGTTCCAGCATATCACAGGATTTTATAACGACCAACTTGCTTTATGCAGCTAATAAATCGTTAGTTTCGCTAAACTGATCTTCTAGTTGTCCATCAAGAATGATTTCAGCAATAATTGCTGTTAAGTTAACGTTTACGTTCTCAAAGGTAGCACCACTTTGGTACTTAGTTTGGTTTAGGTTAGCTCCAGGAGCTGCGAAAGCGGCTGCAGCTAAGGTTTTTTCTCTGGTAAAAGTATAAGCTAAACCTTCGAAAACTACGAATGGAAGATATTGAAACCACTCATCTACTGAAATAATGTCTGCAATAATACCTTCTACTAACATATTGTTAGAAAGTTTTGCAGCATCGCTTAAAGATACGACTTGAGCCATAATTTAAAGACCTCCTAATTATTTTTTTAAATTTGCATTAAAAGCAGCGTTCTTCTCTCCTTGACGCATATGTTTCAAAGCAGTACCTATTTTTTCAGAAGAAGACATACTATCTAATTCAGATCGAATCTTCTTTTGGTACTCTTCGTTTGTTAGTCTAGCTCCGTCCTTAGCGCCAGGGACTGAATGATTTACTGTAACTACTTTATCTTCAAACATACCCTTAATCTTAGCTTCTGAAAGATTTACAAGAGCGTCTCTAGGATCTCCAGCTCCTTTAACTAATAATTCTGCCATAGACCTAAATTTCTCAGGTATAGTAGCTAGTTCTTCCGTTAACTTATTAGTGTACATCTCTTGTTGAGCCTTCTGCTCTGCTTCAAAACGTGTCAATTGTGATCTATAGGTCTCTTCCTTAGTTTGAAATTCACGCTGAACCGCCTCAAGTCTAGCTTGATATTCTGCTAATAAAGCTTCCCTATGAGCCAACTTTTCTGATACGTCTCTCTTTTTATCCTCTTCCTTTTTCCTAAGATCTTCTAATTCCTTTGCTGATTGCATAAAAGGTTTATACTTTTCTTCCACTGCAGTTACTCTATCATCTAATTGTTTTTTAAGAGTATCTACAGCTTCTTCGTATTTATGACGATTAAGTTTTGCTTCCTCTCTCGCCTTTTTAACCTCTTTTAATGCACTCTCCAACGTCCATGTGGAAGGGTCTGTTTCAACAGTTGTTTTTGAAGGCTCTTCCTTCTGAACTGATGTCTCAGTATTTGTAGAACTTTCAGTCTTAGTAGTTCCAGGTGCTTGTGAAATCAAATTAGTGCCTCTTTCTAACGTGGTTTCCGTCGCTACTTGTTCCTTCTTTACTGGTTCATTCGTTGTACTGGACATTTTACTGTTTAAAGCATTAAGTAAATCTGACATTGTTAATGTTCCTTTCTATCGGCTCTTCCGATAAGAAAAACCTCTTGTTAAAAATTAAAACCCAAGTCTAACAGCTCTTCTGTCGGACGTGGGTTGGTTGAAGATTGTCCCATGTAATTACCAAACGTATTGGAAAATCCATTACGTTGCATTTCTTGTAAAAATGGATTATTAGGATTAATTCTATTTGCTAATTCTACTGTTTTAATTGTTATTTCTTCAATCATACCAGGATCAAAAGCAGATTTATTAACAGCATTAGATAGTATAAATGGTTTTCTATCTAGAATACATTTAGTCCATTGTTCTGTTAATACGTTCCAAATTTTTTCAGCTTCTTCATAATTACTAGTTTGAATAATACTGATTACATTTTTATCTTTTTTAACAATAAAAACACCAAAAAGATTATTACTCATTATTTCTCCTCTTTCTTTCTACCAACTTCTT
>CAZYEN010000032.1:0-27063 GCA_964646465.1 uncultured Candidatus Saccharibacteria bacterium
CAGGCAATAGCCTATACCAGACCAAAGACTTTTGTGTAATGAAATATGAAGCCAAGGCAGTAGCAATAAGCAACCCAACAGTAGGGTTACTAACCCCAAACACAGGATCCAACACAATAGCAAACAACACAACCGCCACCACCAGTGCCAACGGAAGAGCAGTAGCAAGTGTAGCTAGTGGATTTCCAATAGCCAATATAAGTCAAACCACAGCAGCTAGCTATTGTACAACAGCAGGAGCAAGTTTAATTAATAATAGAGAATGGATGACCATAGCAAGGAACATAGAAGCACAAGGAGTAAACTGGACCGGAGGAACAGTAGGAAGTGGAGGACTATGGAGAGGCCATAGTGATAATAGTCCAGCTAACGCCCTAGCAGCCAGTACAGATGACAATCAAGGTTATGAAGGAACAGGTAATACTAGCCCAAGTGCAGAGAGAAGAACTCATACCCTAAGCAATGGAGAGACAATCTGGGATTTAGGTGGAAATACATGGGAATTTGTCAATGATATAATAATGGGACAAAATAAACCTAGAGGAGGACCTGAATTGACATCCATAACTGGATATGGAACATTAAGCTATGATTTAACCAGGCCTAGCAATAGTGATTGGAATAGTAGTCAGAATATTGGTATGTATGTTGAAGGAGGTTTAACCGGAAATAACTGGGCTTTCATACGTGGTGGTGCTTATGATGCTAATAGTTATGCAGGGATATTTCCTCTTATTCTTTGGGGGTTCGATTACAATTCTCATCCTACCTTTGGCTTCCGCTGCGTCGTGCGCTGAGGGGATTAAATTCTTGAATTCATAGTGCGAAAAATTTAATATATTTATACAATCTCACTAACCTTAATTGCTCTCTCGATGGGCGAAGTGGCATGGCTACCTAGCGTTGCGACATGCAGAGATGTATTGTCAAATTATAAATGGTGAGTTATGAGCTATTCACCCCGTTAAGCAAAGCTGACCATCTCTCAAAAGGTTAATTTCTAGGATTAACATCTATATTTTTAACTACTTTTTAGGTAAGTTGAAAATATTACAAAATAAATTATAAACAACAGAAAGGTCACTTATAATATATAGATATAACTTTTTAAAAGAGGTTTTATCACTCTATAATATATCTGTCTTACATAAACCCTTGACTAAATTATAGATATAGTTTATAATAGTTCAGAGTATGTTTGACTCGTACGTGCTTTTATTAAGTTAAACAATAATAATTAAATACACTTCTATGGCAACAGAGAAATATGAGCGTAACAAACCCCATGTAAACGTTGGAACTATTGGACACGTAGATCATGGTAAGACTACTTTAACAGCAGCTATTCTTAACGTTTTAAATTTAAGAGGTAATGTTGTTACTAAAAAAGCAGTTAATGAAATTGATGCTGCTCCTGAAGAAAAAGCAAGAGGAATTACTATTGCTGTAGCTCACGTTGAGTATGAGTCAGATACAAGGCACTATGCTCACATTGACTGTCCAGGTCATGCTGACTATATCAAGAACATGATCACCGGAGCTGCTCAAATGGATGGAGCTATATTGGTTGTCTCTGCAGCTGATGGTCCTATGCCTCAAACTCGTGAGCATATCCTGTTAGCAAATCAAATTGGAGTACCTCAAATAGTTGTATTCTTAAATAAAGTTGACCAAGTTGATGACGAGGAGTTAGTAGAATTAGTAGAAGTTGAAGTTAGGGAATTATTAAGTAAATATAGCTTTGATGGTGATAATGCTAGAATCGTTAGAGGTTCAGCTCTTAAAGCTCTTGAGGCAACTGATGTTAATTCAGCTGAAGCAAAGCCTATTCTAGATCTTATTGATGCTCTAGATGAAGCTATTCCTGAACCTGTAAGAGAGATTGATCAAGATTTCTTGATGCCAATTGAAGATATTTTCTCAATTGAAGGAAGAGGAACAGTTGTAACCGGAAGAATCGAAAAGGGTATTATTAAGGTAAACTCTGAAGTAGAGATTGTGGGTCTAAAAGATACTCAAAAGACAGTTGTTACTGGAGTTGAAATGTTTAAAAAACTTCTTGACGAAGGTATGGCTGGAGATAATGTTGGTCTACTTCTTCGAGGTGTTAAAAAAGAAGATGTTGAGAGAGGTCAGGTTCTTGCTAAGGTTGGATCAATTACTCCTCATACTGAATTTGAAGCTGAAGTATATGTTTTGACCAAGGAAGAAGGTGGAAGACACACTCCATTCGTATCTGGATATAAACCTCAGTTCTACATTAGAACAACTGATGTTACTGGTGAAATAACTTTGCCTGAAGGTTCGGAGTTAGTTATGCCGGGAGATACTGTTACTGTAAAAGTTTCCCTAGTTGCCCCTATTGCTCTTAGTGACCAGCAAAGATTTGCTATTAGAGAAGGTGGGCATACTGTTGGAGCTGGAGTTGTAACAAAAATTATTAAGTAGTTTCTCCATAAGAAAAAGGTATGTCATCTAAAAAAGAAGAGTACAAGTCAACGATTAGGATTAAGATCAAAGCTTATGATTATAAGATTGCCGATCAATCTGCTGTCCAAATAATTAATACTGCTTTAAAATTTGGAGCTAATGCTGTGGGTCCAATTCCACTACCCACTTCTATTAAAAAGTATACAGTATTAAAATCTACTTTTGTACATAAAGACTCTAGAGATCAGTTTGAAATGAGAGTTCATAAAAGATTAATAGATATTGCAGAGCCAAATTCTAAAGTTATTGATGCTCTTATGAACTTGAACTTGCCTGTAGGAGTAGATATATCTATAAAGTATTTGAATTAGTAATTAAGATGAGAGTATAAGTATGAAGTTTTCGTTTGCTAAAAAGATTGGAATGACTCAAGTGTTTGAGGGTAATAAAGTAATCCCTGTGACTAAAGTTCAACTATATTCAGATGTGAAAGTACAGGCTCTCATCAAAAATTCTAAGAATGGATATAATGCTGTTCAGGTTGGTGCTAAATATACTAAGAAAGTAAAGGAATCTTTATTGCCAAAATTATTAAAAGAAGTTAGATTTGAAGAATTGCCTGATATAGAATTGGGATCTTCACTAGATATATCTCAATATGAAGTCGGCAATACTATAATTGTAAAAGGAATTTCTAAAGGAAAAGGATTTGCTGGAGTTGTGAAAAGGCATAATTTCTCAGGAGCTAATGCTACTCATGGTACTAAGCATACTGAGCGATCTGGGGGATCTATTGGGTCTGGTTATCCAGAGCATGTGTTAAAAGGTCGTAAAATGCCAGGTAGAGATGGTTTTAAATCTCAAACTCTTAAAAATATTAGAATAGTTGATGTTGATATAGAAAATAATCAATTATTATTGAAAGGATCAATTCCTGGGCCTAATAACGGGTTATTACAAATTGTTGGTTAGATAATTATATGAAGATTCAAGTTGTTAATACTAAGGGAGAGGCAAAAGAGCAGTATGAATTACCTGTTGAAATATTTGGTCTTAGCCCCAATGATACTTTAGTGCATCAAGTTTATAGATATCAAGTTCTTAATACTCTTTATCCAGTAGCTCATACTAAAGATAGGTCTGAGGTTCGTGGTGGAGGTAAAAAACCTTGGAAACAAAAAGGTACTGGTCGAGCCCGTCACGGCTCAACTCGATCTCCAATATGGCGTACAGGAGGTGTGACATTTGGTCCTACTAGTTTGAGAAACTTTTCTATATCTGTTAACAAAAAAATGAAGAGAAAAGCCTTATTTATGGCTTTGTCATCAAGAGTTGCTAGTGATAAATTTGTTTTATTAGATGAATTTGCATTATCTCAGATGAAGACTAAAGAAGCTTTATTAATTTTGAATAATCTAAAATTAAACTCTACTAAAACACTGGTTGTGTTTGATAGAAAAAATAAGAATATTGAGAAATCATTCTCTAATATTCCTAATGTATCATTAATTCCTTTTGACTCATTGAATTTAATAGATATTTTGAAATCAGATACAATTTTAACTGATATTTCCTCAGTTGAAAGTATTAAAAATATTTATAGTAATTAATTTTTGATTTATGCCAAAGAATAAAGAAGTTCAGAATGAATCAATACAAGAATTAAGACATAATACTGAGTCTTATCAAATTTTGATTAGGCCTGTTATTACTGAAAAAAGTTACTCTCTATTTCAGAATAGAAAGTATTCATTTGAAGTAAGTAAAGACTCTAATAAACAAGAGATTGCAAAAGCTGTAGAATTGTTGTATAATGTAAAGGTTTCTCAAGTTAGAGTTATTAATATTAAACCAAGAAATGTATTCATTCGAGGTAAAAAGGGAAAGACCAATAGTTATAAGAAAGCCATTGTTTCTCTACAAGAAGGATATAGTATCACTATTTAGTAAGTATGATTAAGCACCGTAAACCTACCACTCCAGGAAGAAGAAAAAGTTCAGTAGTTGACTATCGAGCTGTTTTGACTAAAACTACTCCAGAAAAATCTTTATTAGCTCCAATTAACTCCATGTCAGGTAGAAACTCAAGAGGAGTTATTACTGTTAGGCATAAAGGAGGACGAAATAAGAGAATGTATAGATTAGTAGATTTTAAACAGAAGCGCTTAGATATTGATGCTATTGTAAAGTCTATTGAGTATGATCCTAATCGTTCTGGATTTATTGCCTTAATTACCTATACTGATGGAATTAAGTCATATATTTTGGCTCCAGCTAAATTAAATGTAGGACAAAGGCTTGTATTTAGTAAGCAAGCTCCATTAGTTACTGGAAACCGCTTAACTCTTGAACATATTCCTGTTGGAACTGAAATCCATAATTTAGAACTATTCCCAGGTAAAGGAGGTCAAATTATTCGATCCGCAGGTAGTGCAGGACAAGTACTTGCTGTAGAAGATAATTACGCTCTTGTGAAATTGCCTTCTGGAGAAGTAAGAAAAGTACATAAAACTGTATATGCTAGCATCGGTAGAGTCAGTAATGAGTCTCATATGTTAGAAAATATCGGTAAGGCCGGAAGAAATAGATGGCGTGGAGTTAGACCTGCTGTTAGAGGAAGTGCTATGAATCCAGTAGATCATCCGCATGGAGGAGGAGAAGGAAGACAACCAATTGGTTTGAAATCTCCTAAAACTCCTTGGGGTAAAATTGCTCTTGGAAAGAAGACTCGTAAGAAGAACAAGTCTAGCAATAAGTTTATTATAAGTAGAAGAAAATAATTATAAGTATATGTCAAGAAGTCTTAAAAAAGGTCCATACATTGATGAAAAGCTTATTGCTAAGGTTTTAGCATTGAAACCGGGAGACTCTACTATTATTAAAACCTGGGCTCGTCATAGTACAATTACACCAGAAATGGTTGGGTTTACCTTTGGAGTACATAATGGAAAAACTCATATCTCAGTTTATGTGAAAGAAGATATGGTAGGGCATAAATTAGGAGAATTCTCACCAACTCGTAAGTTTATTGGTCACGGAGGTAAGAAAGTTAAATAGTATCTTTATGGAATGGAATGCAACTCTTAAAAATCTTAGAATAAGTCCAAGAAAAGCTCGTCTTGTAGTTGATGCTGTTCGTGGAAAATCAGTTCGTGAAGCAATTTTAATTTTAGATACTGTTCACAAAAAATCTAGCTTACCGGTCAAGAAATTAATTCAATCAGCAGTAGCCAATGCTAAAAAACAGGATTCTGTATTAGAGTCTCAATTAAAAGTTGAGAAAATCTATGTAGATGCTGGAATGACATTAAAAAGATTTAGACCACGAGCATTTGGAAGAGCTTACACCATTCGTAAGAGAAGCTCACATATTAGTTTGACTTTAGGAGAATTAGATATTGTAAAAAAGCGTAAATTAAAAGTTGAGTCACAAGAACAATCAGTTAAAGCATCGGTAGAGGCTAAATCTACAGATAAAGCAACTAAGGTAAAAGCTGTAAAGGCCACAACTACTAAAAGAGTTACTAAATCTAAAACGTCTCTTACTAGTAAAGTTACCAAAAAAACTGTTAGCGATAAATAATTTAGATATATGGGAAATAAGACTTCAGCAAATTTGTATAGATTAGGAGTTACTAAAAACTGGACATCTCGTTGGTTTGGTACTGCCCGTAATTTACCTAAAGACTTACAAGAAGATGCTAAAATACGTAAATTCATCAATAAGTCATTGCCTAAATCAGGTATAAGTCATATTGATATTGAGAGAAGCCCAAGACTTATCAATATAATTATTCATACCTCAAGAGCTGGTATGATTATTGGAAGAGGTGGAACTGGAATTGAAGCTTTGAAAAAGAATATTAAGCAATTAATAGGAACTCAAATTGACTTAAGATTAACAGTAGAAGAAATCAAAAATCCTAATGAAAATGCCTCTATTATAGGTGAAAATATTGCTGAACAATTGGAAAAAAGAATTCCATTTAGAAGAGTATTGAAGCAGACTATAGAAAATGTATATCAAAGTCATAATGTGAAGGGAGTGAAAATCTTGCTCAGTGGTAGATTAGATGGAGCAGAAATGTCTCGAGCAGAGTATTTAACTAAAGGTAAAATTCCTTTAGCTACCCTTAGAGCTGATATTGACTTTGCTAAGAAAACTGCTTATACCAAGTATGGAACAGCTGGTATTAAAGTTTGGATCTATAAGGGAGATGTAGTAGCAGATGAAAATTAATTAACTTAAGAATAGGAGTATGTTATTAGCACCAAGAAAGACCAAGCATAGAAAAGTTCATAAAGGAAAGCCTTCCGAAAAACTAACTGCTGCCTCTAGAGGAATAGAGTTATCATTTGGTTCTTATGGACTTAAAGCGACTGAAGCTAAGTGGATTACTGCAAGACAAATTGAGTCTGCCAGAAGAGCTATTACTAGATATACTTCTAGAGGTGGTAAAGTTTGGATTAGAGTTTTTCCACATAAACCTATTACTGCTAAAAGTGCTGAAGTAGGTATGGGAAAAGGAAAAGGAGCTGTAGACCACTATGTAGTCAACCTTAAAGCTGGTAAAATTCTATTTGAGATTGATGGTGTTTCTGCTGAAGTAGCGGCTGAAGCTTTGCGAAGAGCTGGAGCTAAGTTACCAGTTAAGACCAAGTTTATTAGTAAAGATTAGTAAAAAGTATTGACTAATGCTAAAAAATTAGATATAATACATTTTATGCTATATTAATGCGTTAATAAGATCATAGTTTATGAGTAAGGAGATATACAGTACTAAGTCACAGCAAGAATTACAAAATATTTTATCTGATAAGAAGATGGAATTAGGTAAATTAGTATTTGTAAAAAGTGATCCTTCTCAGAAAACTAATAGTTCATCTTTGAAGAATTTAAGAAAAGACATTGCTCGCATTAAAACATTATTGAATCAATCATCGAAATAATTATGTCCGATAATATACTCACATCTAATACAGTTAATAAGAGAACTTTAAAAGGTAAGGTTGTATCCACTGCTATGCAAAAAACAGTAGTTGTTGCTGTAAACAAGACTAAACTAGATCCTTTGTATAAGAAAAGATATACAGTTACTAAAAAATATAAAGTACATAATGAAAACGATGCAATTCAAGTTGGAGATGAGGTTATGATTCAAGAGTCAAAGCCTTTGTCTAAACATAAGAGATGGATAGTAATACAATAATATGATTCAGAAAGAGACTAAGTTAAAAGTAGCTGATAACTCAGGAGCAAAAGTAATTGAATGTTTCAATGTTTTAGGGGGTACTCGCAAAAGATATGCTCAGTTAGGAGATATTATTGTAGCATCTGTTAAGAGTGCAGAGCCTCGAGCTACTGTTAAAAAAGGAGATGTTGTAAAAGCTGTTATTGTTAGACAGTGTAAAGAATATAGAAGAGCAGATGGATCATATATTAGATTTAATGAAAATGCAGCTGTAATTATTAATAATAGTAAAGAGCCTGTAGGAACTCGTGTATTCGGACCGATTGCTAGAGAGATCAGAGAGTCCGGATATATGAAAATTGTATCATTAGCACCAGAAGTGTTGTAATTATATTAAGATTATGAAGATTCGTAAAAATGACATTGTAGAGGTTATAACCGGAAAAGATAAAGGTAAAAGAGGTAAGGTACTTGAAGTTATTACGTCTAGAAACCGTGTGCGTGTCGAAGGTGCTATGTTAGTTAAGAAGCATCAAAAACCTCGTCAAAATGGAGAGGTAGGGACTATTATAGAGAAACCGTCTACTATACATATCTCTAACGTAGCTTTTGTTGATGCAGAAACTTCTACTCGAACCAAAGTCTCATATAAGTTGTTGGAAGGAAAGAAAATAAGGTATAGTCATAAGTTGAATAAAGAATTGTAATATGTCAAGTTTGAAAACACGTTATCAAGATAATTTGAAGCCAGAGCTAATGAAAGAGTTTGGTATAAATAATACCCTTGCTGCTCCTAAAATAGAGAAAATCACTCTAAATGTTGGTACTGGAAAAAACTTTCGTGATGTACAGAAGTTTGAGAAAGTAAAATCTGTTTTAACTACCATTGCTGCACAGCAACCAATCTCAGTAGCTGCTAAAAATTCTATTGCTCAGTTTAAAACTAGAAAAGGTATGACTATAGCCCTTAAGGTTACCTTAAGAGGGGAGCGAATGTATGACTTTTTAGATAGATTAATTAGTATTGCCTTACCTAGAACTAGAGATTTTCAAGGTATTGAATCTACTAAAATTGACTCAAAGGGAAATGTAAACTTTGGTATTAAAGAGCAAATTATCTTCCCAGAATTATCAAATGAAGAACTTGGTATTAACTTTGGATTACAAGTTAACATTACTGTTTCTAATTCTAATAAGGAAAAGAGTCTTTATTTATTAAAATCAATGGGATTCCCATTTAAGCAATAATATTATACTATATGGCTACAGAAGCACACATCGCAAAATCTAAGAAGAAGCAAAAGTTTATGACTAGAGGCGTAAATAGATGCTTTAGTTGTGGACGACACAGAGGTTATATGCGAGACTTTGGATTGTGTAGAATTTGTTTCAGAGAAATGGCATCACAAGGAGTAATCCCAGGTGTTAAAAAATCTAGTTGGTAATTATAAGATATATGAATACTTCAGACCCTATCGCAGACATGTTAACAAGAATTAGAAATTCTCAGCTTGTAAATAAAAGAGAGGTATTGATTCCTTACTCTAAACTAAAGTTTGAAATTGCTAAACTATTAAAAACTAGGAAATTCATCTCATCAGTAGAGAAAAAAGAACAAGAGAACGAATTTCCTGTTATTGTAGTAACATTAAAAAAAGATGGTATTAAAGGCATTGATAGAGTAAGTAAGCCAGGGAGAAGAGTTTATTCTAAATCTCAGGATTTGCCAACTCAGTTTAAGTACGGTAAAGGAACTGTTATAGTATCAACCTCAAAAGGTATTATTGATGCTAATACTGCAAAGAGAGAAAAACTGGGAGGTGAAATTATCTGTCAAGTTTGGTAATAAGGTAAATATAAGATTATGTCAAGAGTAGGTAAAAAGCCAATTCAAATTCCTAAAGATGTCTCAGTAATATTAGAAGATAATACTTTAAAAGTTACTGGACCTAAAGGAACTTTGCAACAAGCAGTAAGTCATCCAATTTCTTTTGAAATGGGAGAGAATGAAGTCTTTGTGACTCCAAAAGAACAAATCAAAAATGTGAGTGCTTTTTGGGGATTGTATAGAGCATTACTCCAGAATATGATTACTGGAGTAACAGAAGGGTTCACTAAGAAACTAAGAATTGAAGGAGTTGGATATAGAGTAGTATTGCAAGGACAAACTTTAGTTTTAAACTTAGGTTATTCCCATCCAATTGAAATAACTGCTCCAGAAGGAATTTCCTTTGAAGTAGAGAAGAATACTATATTTGTGAAAGGGATTAGTAAGGAATTAGTTGGACAGGTATCTGCTAATATAAGATCTACTAGACCACCAGAACCTTATAAAGGTAAGGGAGTTAGGTATGATGATGAGTTTGTGAGAATGAAAGTAGGTAAGAAGACATCTTCTTAATACTTGAAATATTAATTTAGGTATGATATAGTATTGTTTATAATGTATATAGTATGAAAGAAATTTTGGATAAACAGAGGAGATTAGCACGAAGAAAAGTAAGAGCTAGAGGTAAAATCTCTGGTACATCTACTGTTCCTAGATTAGCTGTATCTAGAAGCAATACAAGTATCTATGCTCAATTAATAGATGATATAAAAGGAATTACTCTAATAGGAGTACATAGCAAATCAATTAATGCTAATAATAATACTACTATTACTGAGTCTGAAAAATTAGGTCAAAAGTTAGCTGAGATGGCTCTCCAGAAAAATATTCATCGAGCTGTATTTGATAGAAGAGGTCGCAAATATACTGGTAAAATAGCTGCATTTGCTGAGGGAGTTCGCAAATCAGGATTAAGAGTTTAATAATTATGTCAAAAAGTCAACAACAATCACGACAGCCAGAAAAAAGAGAATATGATCATAAAGTCCTTGATATAGCAAGAGTAGCTCGTGTTATGGCAGGAGGAAGAAGATTTTCCTTTAGAGCTGCTGTAGTTATAGGAGATAGAAATGGAAAGGTAGGAGTCGGTATAGGCAAAGGAGCTGATACTGCCATTGCGATTGATAAAGCTATAAATGCAGCTAAGAAAAAATTAGTTCAAATCAATGTTAGTACAGGTACAGTTCCAGTAGATGCTACTGCTAAGTTTGGAAGCGCTCAAGTTATTTTAAAGCCAGCTAAGGAAGGAAAAGGAATTGTAGCTGGAGGAGCTACTAGAACAGTAGTAGATTTAGTAGGTATAAAAAATATTACCTCTAAAATGCTTGGAGGTAATAATAAGCTTAATAATGCAAGAGCAACCGTAAAAGCTTTATTAAAGACACAATAGTATGCATATTCACACATTATCTTCAAATTTATCTCAAAAATCCCGTAAACGTATTGGTCGTGGTGGAAAGAGAGGTACATACAGTGGAAAGGGCCAAAAAGGTCAGAAATCCAGGTCTGGATCTAAAATATCTCCTTTGTTTACTGGAGGTAGTGCTGCTTTAGCTGGGCAAGGAAGTAGAATTATTCATAAAAGGAGAGGACAGTCACCAGTACAGGGCCATCATAGAATTGGTAATGTTAAAGGCAAGGTTGCATATAAAGTTATTAATATAGAGTCCATTGCCAATATATTTGATAATAAAGCTGTTATCAATATTGAAGCTCTGGTTGACTCTAAATTAGTTTCCAGTAGAAATGTTAAAATTAAAGTTTTAGCTAAAAATACTGGAGATATTATTAATAAAAAATTCACTTTTGAAAATTTAGCAATATCCAAAACAGTACAAGATTTGTATAGCATCTAAACCGATTAAACTAGGTTTAATAAATGCACTATAAGGCTAATAATATATTTAAAGATATAGATATGAAAAGATGGCTATATATAGCTAAAATACCAGATTTAAGAAATAAATTATTATTAGTTTTAGGTCTTTTAATTGTATATAGATTAATAGCCTCAGTACCTATTCCAGCTATTGATGTAGATCGTATTAAAGAATTTACTTCATCTAATCAGATCTTTGGATTATTGGATGTATTTTCTGGTGGGGGGTTTTCAAACTTTTCTTTAGTAGCTTTGGGGTTAGGTCCATATATCACAGCATCTATTATAATGCAGCTATTCACAATGGTAGTCCCATCTTTGAATAGATTATATAAAGAAGAAGGAGAACAAGGAAGACAAATATTTAATCAATATACCAGAATGTTGACTTTGCCATTAGCTATTATACAAGCAATGTCGACTCTAACGCTATTAAGAAGTCAAAATATAATCCAAGAGATTACAAGTTTACAGGTAATTACTGTGATTGCAATTATGAGTGCTGGTACTTTGGGCTTAATGTGGTTAGGAGAGATAATAACTAATCAGAAAGTTGGTAATGGTATTTCTTTGATTATTTTTGCAGGTATAATATCTTCTCTACCTACTACTATTAACCAATTCATACTAAATTTCAATAGAGCAGACGTGCCAACTTATCTATTATATTTGTTTATTATATTTGCTGTTATATATGCAATTATTTTTATTACTGAAGGTCAGAGAAATATTCCTATCTCTTATAGTAAAAAATCAAGAGGTGCTTTAGTTAATAGTCAAATAGATACTTACCTACCAATGAAAGTAAATCAAGCTGGAGTAATGCCAATTATATTTGCAGTATCTTTAGTCTTATTCCCTCAAGTAATTGCTAATCTATTATTACAAACTAATATTGATTGGGTACGTAATATCGCAACTAATATAAATGCCTTTTTAACCAATCAAGTAGCTTATGCGAGTATATATTTTGTTTTGGTATTGATATTTACCTATGTTTATACTACTATTGTATTTGATCCAAAAGCTGTAGCAGAAAACCTACAAAAACAAGGAGGTTTTGTAACAGGTATTAGACCAGGAGACAAAACAGCCCAATATTTAAAATACGTATCTAATAGAATTATTATATTTGGCGCTATATTCCTAGGGTTAGTGGCAGTGTTACCATTCATTATGACAGGATTCACTGGCAATCAGTCATTAGCTATTGGAGGAACAAGTATGTTGATTGTGGTATCTGTTATTTTGGAGACAATGAAACAAATTGATTCCCAGATTATAGTCAGAGATTACGACTCTCTATAATTATATAAAAGTTATTATTACAAATTTTTTAAATTACATCTCTACTTCTAAAATACAAATAAAGAGTTAGAGATATACTCAAAGCTATAATAACGGCTACAATAAAAGCTAAATTATTATTCAGGAAATCCATTTTGGCATTGATTCCTAGTAGGCCAATAAAAAGAGTGGATGGAGCTAGGGTAGTAGAGAAAGTTGTTAAGGTCTTTATATTTTTATTAAGTTTATGAGATAGTAGTGTTTGATTTGTCTGGTCAAAGGCTTCAATAGCTTCTTTTAAATTTTCTGTAATGTTCCAAATATGAATATTACTAGAAACTATATCAGTAATATTTTTTGATTTAACCTGGTTTTCAGGAAAATATTGTGGGATTAATCTAATTGAAGAATCAATCACAGATTTATGTAATCTTATTGTTTTACGAAAATCTAGCACATCTCTTTTAACTATAGAAATTTCAGAAATCATATTCTGTTCATTACCTTTAAAAATTTCTTCTTCAATAATATCAATTTTCTCAGCTATTCTGTTAAGAGGAGTCATGCAAGAAGATAACATTTTCTCAATGATGAATATATATAAGTCTACAGGGCTATTAAATCTAGAAGTTTTACCTTCTAAATTGGACATTATAGTATCTATAAAATGTAAATGTTTTTTATGAGAAGTGATAAAGTATCCCTGACTTAGTATACAGTCTATTTCTACTGCTTGATTTTTTCTTAGCTGCTTGTCATACAAAGGATAATGTAATATTACAGCCATATAATCAGGATATTCTTCTAACCTTTGTAAGTGAATTGGTGACTTTAAAGTTTGCTCAGTTGAATCTTTTAGGTTAATAATATTGTCTAGATTATCCAAGTCTGCTTGAACATCTGGGTTAATATCAATCCATACAAAAGAGGAAAATTGAATTTTTTTCATATATATATTAAACTATAATTAATATAAGTCTATCAGTTATATCTTAAAAGTCAAGATTATTATGTTTAAAACTCAATTTCATGGTCATATCCCGACTAGAATAGATAAATTCTTAGCAGAATTTATACAAGATATTTCTAGACAGCATATTCAAACTTTAATTAAAGAAAAACTAGTTTTTAAAAATGGAACTATTGTACTTAAATCAAAAGAACTAGTTTCACTAGGAGATATTATAGAGATAGATACCTTAACAATAAAAAAACAGACTTTTAAAATAGATAATATGTTAAAAGAAGATTTAGCTAGCATGGTTAGAGTTATATTTGAACATCCAGACTTTCTAGTAGTTAATAAACCTGCAGGATTATTAGTACATAAAACTAATAATATAAATTCATATTCTCTAGTAGATATACTTATAAAAGAATATCCAGAAATTAAACAGGCAGTAGATATAGATCAAAACTCAGAGTCAATATTACAGAAGAGATACGGTATAGTGCATAGAATAGACAAAGACACTAGTGGTTTAGTTATTGTCGCTCGTAATAAAGAGGCTCTAATAGAATTAAAAAAACTATTCAAAAATAGAAATATCTATAAAGAATATATTTGCTTAGTAAGAGGCATTATAAAAGAAAACTATGGAAATATCACATATCCTATCGCCAGGTCTAAATTAGAGCATACAAAGAGGATAGCATTAGTTTCAGATAAACAATTCCATAATACTAAAAGACAAGCACATACAGAATATTGGGTTTTGGCAAGATATGAAGATAGCACACTATTAAAAGTAGTAATTCATACTGGTAGGACTCATCAGATTAGAGTTCATATGCAGGCAATAGGACATCCAATAATAGGAGATAAACTATATGGTGGAAAATTAGAAAAAAAAGATAAGAACTCTATTCATAGACAGTTTTTACATGCATCCAAATTAAAGTTTGAATATTTAGGAGAAGAATATGAATTTATATCAGATTTACCAAGTGATTTAATAGCATATAAATAAGCTAACCCCGACTTATCCACAATTATAGACTAGACAAGATAGATAAATAACAATATACTAAATAGAGAAATAATAATAGTAATAAATATGAATAAAATATATAGAGTAATAATGAGTTTAGGTATCATAGTAGGAATGTTACTACCACAATTAGTAGTAATAGCACAAGACGAGATAATAAACTTACCAACAGATACATTAACGCAAGAAGAGATAGACAAGATTATAAAAGAGCAAGAAGATAGAGAAAAGAACCCTCCAATACAGACACCATCTTTTTCAGAGAAACCACCAACAGCAGAAGAGATCGAGAAATTAATTGAAGAGACAAAAAAGAATACAGTTTCAGTAAAATATAAAAGTAATCTAAAGCAAGAAGGGTTAGGTAATGCAATATTAGGAAATTGTTTTGATGTACATAAATTTGGTAATATAAATTTGAATATAAGTTTAGACCTACAAGAGTATCAGCCGGCAGACATAATTAGAATTAAAGGAAGCATAGAGAATAAAAATATCTACCCAATGCCAGATTTAAAGATAGAAGGAAAGATAGTCAAGATAACACAAGAAGGAGATAGAAGAATAGTAAAGACAGTAGATGAGATAGTATTAAAAGACAATATAAACTTAGTAACAAAAGGGACTCAAGAGATAGATGAACTATATAATATCCCAATTAAAGCCGCAAAAGGAGATTATGAGATACTATTATCAGTAGTACAAAATGATCAGATAAGTATAGCAGGACTAAGTTTCACAGATGACGTATATGCATTTAATCCACAATTCAAGATAGGAGGAAATAATATAGAAGAGATAGCAATAAATCAGAAAGGGATCACAATAAATGATGAGCCATATAATAATTTAGCATTTAACCCAAGATACAAAGACAAGAAACCAATAACAATAAAAGTACCAATACAAAATAATAGTAATACAGATAAAGAAGTAGAATTAGAATATGAAGTATATAGCTGGGGTGATGATTCTGGTAAGATAAAAAGTGAAACAATACAACAAAAAACAATAGTAAAGCAAGGAAATAGTATAGAAAGTTATACCATAACAGATATAAAAGAAGCAGTATACTATGTAAAAGTAAGAGTCAAAGACACTAAGACATCAAGTAATATAAGGTGGGGGAATATAGCTAACATAAGGTTTTCAAATGAAGATATAAATGAGCCAAGAATAGCAGCAGTAACATTTAACACCAGTCCATATAGTCCAGAGCAAGATACACAACTAGTAACCTGTATACACAATACCAATCAACAAGAAGTAGAGACAATATTAGAAAATACAATAAAAGATGAGAAAGGTAATATAGTAGCTAGTAGCGAATATAGAGGAACAGTAACCGGGCAAGTAGATGGAGTCTATACCAAATTACCAAAGGGACAAAGATATAATAAATTATTAGTAACAAGCACAATAAAAGATAAAGATGGTAATATATTAAATACAGTAGAATTAAATTACGATTGTCAGGAATTAGATGCAAGTCAATGTAGAGCTGAAGAAAACAATAATAATAGAATTTTAACAATAGGAAGTATAGCTGGTATTATAATAATAGCAGGTGGGGGAATACTAGGATATAGGAGGTATAGGAATAGAAAGTTAGCACAATAATAATAAATATATGAGATATAATATACTAGAATTAGTTAATAAAAGTAAAATACAGATTATACTATTACTATTCACTATACTAACTATATTTCCAACAGTTACCCAAGCAGTTTCTGTGCCTGTTAACTATACTGGATCTTGGAGCTATAGAAGAGGTCATGGTAGGGTTAATTGTGGTAGTGGTGGTCTAAGTACGAGAACAGACTTTGGTATGTACTTAAATAAACAATTCGATTTAACGGCAAGTGGGGTTAAAACTTTAGCTCAAAATGAATCGGCTATAATACCTACAGGAGTAAATTTAGTAGCAAGTAATTATCCTACAACTGGTTCTTATTGGTATTCATCTGGAGATTATGCTACTCCTCCTATGGATGGACAAGTATATAATTGGAACTACGATGTTGGAGTTGCGTGTAGAGATATGGTTAAGATGGAAAATCAGATGATAGGTGGTATCCCAGTGCAATTAGATTATATATTAACAAGTAGTAATAATGCTATTATAGATTGTAGTGGAAGAAGATCTTGTACTACCAGAAGTGATGGTAGTGCTACGGTTACTGTTTCTTTCCCTGGAGCAGGTTACTACTATGTAGAAAGGAGGTATAAATACTATGCTAAGCCAGTTAGATGGATGATGGGCGCAAGAAGTGGTTCATGGCAAGTAGCTGGACCTCTTCAATGGATAAATGGTCAAACTATAACCGGAGCTTGGAATTACACCTTAAATCCAATTAGTTATACAATGACAGTAAGGAATCCAAATCAACCACCAATAATTAATAATATTAATACAAATAATATAAGCTATAATACGGCAACAGCAAATTGGAGTTATACCGATCCAGAAGGGGATATACAAAGAGGTTCACATGTACAAATAGCAACAGATAGTGGATTTAGCAATATAGTGTATAATAATGGACAGAATGGAGCAGGTACAAGTATGAGTATAAGTGGACTTCAACCAGGTACAATCTATTATCCAAGAGTAAGAGTTTGGAATAATGAGAATGGATGGACAGGATGGATAAATGGCCCAGCATTTACTACACTAGTAAACAACCCACCTAATTTAGATTTATTAAGTTGTGGCGCAACATCTGAACCTACAAATTACGAAAGAGCAAGATTAACATGGAATTATACAGGAACAGATGAGCCAGGAGATCAATTAGTGTTAAGAGCAAGATGGAAGAGAAGTCCAGAAGATACTAATTGGCAAGTATTTAATTTACCATCAGATAAGACAGGAGGATTAGATATGCGAAATCTAATATCAGGATATACCTATGAATTACAAGTAAGCTTAAATGACAATAGAAATAGCCACTTAGGAGACAGATGGAAAGGATGTGGGACAGTAACGCCACCAAATTATCCAGAACCAACAGTAGAATTTAGTTTGAATAAGACAGGAGATATAAATACTGCAGTACAAAAGGGAGGAACATTAACATTAAAGACAGGAGATAGAGTATCCTCAAACTGGAATATAACAAATAATATAGGAGTAGTAGGTAATAGCTGTAAGATTAGTAGTATTAATACAATTGGAGGAGATAATACAGTAATATATAATAATACAGGACTAGGATTTACAGGAAATAATGTGTTAGGTAATAATTTACCAGTAAATATAAATGACCAAAGATATATAATAAGTTTAGAATGTGCAGGCAGGACAGCTAAAACACCAAGAAGTATAAATGAGACAATAACACTGGTAGTAGAATCATATCCAACAGTCAGTTGTAATATACAAGGAGATAAGATAGTAAAGGAAGGAGATACAAGTATAGATATAAATGCACAAGTTGGGAATGTAGCAAGTTATATTTGGGAAGCAGGACCAGATAGTGGAGATAAAACAAGAAAGAAGCAATCTGGTAATAGTCCAATTCCAAATCCTTTAAGGTTAGACTATACAGGACTAGATTTTGGAAAATATACTCCATGGGTTAGTGTAACAAAATTAGGAACCAATAGAACCACCCCTGTAACATGTGGAGCTATAACTAACTTTGGAAGCAGTAACATAAAAGAAGTTAATTAAATTACTATTAATATAATGTAAAACTATAAAGAAGTATTGGTAACAATATTTCTTTATGGTATAATTAAAAGTGATAATAAATAACATGATTATGAAAAATAGAGTTTTGGTTACAGGTGGAGCTGGATTTATGGGGTCATATTTCATTAAATATTTGATTAATAAGTATCCATATATTGAAATAATTAATTTAGATGCATTAACCTATGCTGGTAATTTAGATAATTTATCTAGTTTGGTAGATAACGGGCGCTATAAGTTCATACAAGGAGACATTACTAATTTAGATTTATTAGAAAAAATAGTACAAGATAATAATATTGAATTAATTGTAAACTTCGCCGCCGAGACTCACGTAGATAATTCTATTAAATCTCCACTTAAAGCTGTCAATACTAATGTTATGGGTGTGGCTGCAATTTTAGAAGTAGTTAGAAAATATGATATAGAACTATTACAAATAAGTACAGATGAGGTTTTTGGAACTACTGATATGGGTTCTTTTAATGAGGAGTCGCCATTTTTACCTAATAGTCCTTATTCTGCTGCTAAAGCTGGAGGAGACTTGTTGTGTAGAGCTTATTACGAGACTTATAATACAAATGTAATTATTACTCACTCATGTAATGTTTTGGGTCCAAATCAATATCCTGAAAAACTTATTCCTTTAGCTATTACTAATTTGATGGAAGGTAAGAATATTCCTATTTATGGAGACGGCCTTAATGTTAGGGAGTGGATTTATGTTGAGGATCACTCTAGAGCAATTGAGTATATTATTGAACATGGTACTCAAGGAGAAGTGTACAATATTGGGACGGGTTACGAAATAACTAATCTAGATCTCATTAACAGATTGTTACAAAATTTTAAAGAACCCGTAGATAGAATTGAGTATGTTAAAGATAGACCTGGACATGATAGACGTTACTCAATAGATAGTAAAAAGTTAAGAAATTTAGGATGGTCTCCGTACTTTGACTTTGATACTGCAATTCGTAAAACCATAGATTGGTATAAAGACAATCGAAGCTGGTGGGAGACATTAAAGCATAATAAATCTAATTAATATACTATGAAAGGATTAATTGCAGCTGGAGGTAAGGGTACTAGATTAAGACCAATTACTACTAACCGTAATAAACATACCATTCCTTTAGCTAATCAGAGTATGATTGAACTTGCTGTCAATAAATTAGCTCAAGCAGGTATTACAGATATTGGAGTTATTGTAAATCTCAATGACTCAGAATTGGAACCAATTCTTGGTGATGGGTCTAAATACGGGATTAGTATAACTTATATTGAACAACAAGGAGGGGCTTTAGGGGTAGCGCATGTAATCAAAGTAGCTAGAGACTTCCTAGCCGATGATGATTTTGTATTCTATTTAGGAGATAATATTATTCTAGGAGATGTAAAAAACTTTATAGACTCTTTTTATGCACAAAAACTAAATGCTTTACTAGCTTTATCTAAGGTAAAAGATCCAGAGAGGTTTGGAGTTCCTCGTATAGAAGATAATCGTATTTTAGAGGTGGTTGAAAAACCTGATAATCCACCTAGTCAATATGCCGTGGCTGGTATTTATGTTTATGATAAAAATATTCATAATATTATAGAAAATTTACCTCCTAGTCCAAGAGGAGAGTATGAAATATCAGATGCTCATACTGAACTTATTAAACAGGGCTTTGAGGTTGGTTATTCTGAAATCACTGGGTGGTGGAAGGACACTGGTAAACCACAAGATCTATTAGAGGGAAATCAGTTGTTATTATCTCAAATAAACAAATCAGATCTAAGCGGACATATAGATAGTTATACAACTATAGAGGGTAATGTAATTGTAGAAAAAGGGGCTCAGATTAAAGGGAAAAGTTTTATTAGGGGACCGGTTATTATCGGTAGAGATTCTATAATAAAAGATAGTTATATTGGGCCATATACTTCTGTTGGATATGAGTGTAAAATTGAAAACTCAGAAATTGAGCATTCGCTTTTAATGCATAATATCACTATACATAGCTCTAAGAGAATAGTAGACAGTATAATTGGGAATGGAGTCATTATTACAGATAAAGAAAACACTTTTCCTAAAGGACATAAATTAGTAATTGGGGACAACTCACAAGTAGAATTATAAAGTCAGATATTATGAAAATTAGAAAAGCTATTATCACAGTTGCAGGGTTTGGAACTAGATTTTTACCAGCGACTAAAGCTCAGCCTAAGGCTATGTTGCCACTAGTAGATAAACCTATTGTACAATATTTGGTAGAAGAAGCAGTAAAAGCAGGTATTGAACAAATTATTTTCGTAACAGGTAAAGGTAAAAGAGCCATTGAAGACCATTTTGATTCTCACTTTGAACTAGAGTATCTATTAGAACAAAAAGGTAAAGAGGAAGTCTTGGGACAGGTTAGAGATATAGCTGATATGGCAGAGTTTTTCTTCGTCAGGCAAAGATATGCTAGAGGTAATGGAGATGCAGTTTTAGCTACTAGAAGCTTTATAGGTGATGAGCCTTGTGCTGTTTTATTTGAAGATGATATAGTGTCCTCAGATGTTCCTGCTATTGGTCAGTTGATTGAGGTTTACAATAGATATCAAGACCCAGTTATTGCTTTGACTAAAGTCCCGCATTCCGAGGTCTCTAAATATGGAATTATTGAGGGAACACAAGTTAATGATAGATTATTTGAAATAAATCAATTTGTTGAAAAACCTAAGCCAGAGGATACAACTTCCACCTTAGCAGTAATTGGTAAATATATAATCACTCCAGTTATCTTTGATAAATTAGAGCAAATGAAAGACTCGGTTTCAGGAGAGTTAGGACTAGATCATGCCTTTATAGAAATATTAAAAACTAATCCACTGTATGGATATGAGATAGAAGGGAAGCGTTATGATTGTGGTGATAAATTAGGTTATATACAAGCTGTAATAGATTTTAGTTTAAAACATCCTGAAATAGGCTCTAAAGTCTATGAGCATATAAAAAAGATTAAAATTTAATCAACTAAAATATTATAGATGAATATATTAGGGGCATAATTTTAATGTGTACTAAATAGTTTAAAAATAATAATTGACAGTATTAGAAAAGTATGATATTATTTCTATTAATAAATGTATAAATTTTTTATTATAAATTATGTTAAGAATTAGATTGTCTCGAGTCGGTAAGAAAAACACTCCTATTTATAAAGTTGTAGTGGCTGATAAAACTCGCCCAGTAAAAGGAAAGTTTATTGAGTCCTTGGGTATGTATAATCCTGGTAATAAAGATAATACATTTAATGCTGAGAGAATTAAATACTGGATTTCTGTCGGAGCTCAGCCTTCACAAACTGTGCATAACCTTTTAGTTAAAAATAATATTATTGAAGCAAACAAAATATCTATTACTAGAGCTAAGGTTAAAGAATAAAATTCATTTTAAATACAGACTTTACTAATCGGGAGTAAATTAGAGTTCGATTCTCTAAAGTCTACATTTTTTTAGAGTAAAACACATTTCTGTTTGAAAACATACTTTATTTTATATTATAAGCAGATTAAAGAAGCTCTTAAAGAAAATAATAATTTTATTAAATATATTATATGATGCAATCAAAAAGATTTCATGCTAAATCAAATGTAGGTACTAACCGTTCACGTGCTCAAGGTAAAAATTTTGCCCAAAAAAGAACTATTCCTGAAACTTCCAGACAAGCTTTGAAGATAATTCCCTTAGGTGGATTAGATGGAGTTGGTAAAAATATGTATGTCTTTGAGCAGGAAAACGATATTCTTATTATAGATATGGGGCTTCAGATGCCTGGAGTGAATCAACCGGGGGTAGATTATCTTATTCCTAATACTCAATATATTAAAAATAATATTAGTAAAGTTAGAGGAGTTGTATTGACTTCTCCACATCCGGATCATATTGGGGCTGTCCCTTATTTACTACATTTGTTCCCTAATTTACATATTTATGCTACAGAGGCTTTATTTTCTATTTTAGAGTCTAGACATGACTTTTATTCTCAGGGCATAAAGTATAAAAAGCATATTATTAAACCATATAGTTCAATTAGAGTGGCGTCATTCAAAATTAATGTCTTTCCAACTCCATTTAATGTGAAGGGGTCTATTGGATTATGTGTTTATACTATGCAGGGTAAAATTTTCTATTTATCTAGTTATAAATTAGACAGTAATACATCTGATAAATCAGAACTATTAGATTATATTAAAGATTTAGCAGGTTCAGATACCTTTGCCTTATTAACTGGTAGTGTAGCTAGTGAATCTCAAGGATTTGCACCCACGGAAGCTTCCATAGAATCACATATTAATTTAATTATAGCTAAAAATACAGGGACCGTTTATATTTCTACTTTCCCATCTATGGTGAGTAGAATGCAGCAAATTGTGAATTCGGTAGAAAATAATAATAAACACCTATTCATTGAGGGTAAAAGTTTACTAAATACATTTAATACCTGTCGCAAAAAGGGACTTATTAATATAAAGTCAGGAACTATTGTTGGTCCGAGTGGTCTGTCGGAGATACCAAGAGAAAAGTTGGTAGTATTAATTGCGGGTTCTCATGGAGATGACATTCCACATTTAATGCGATTGGCTAACGGAGAACATCATATCTTTACTATCCAGTCGGGAGATATTGTGGTCTATCCTGCTGATTTAGTTCCAGGTAATGCTAGGTCTGTATCCAAAGTAAATGATAACTTTGCTAAATTAGGGGCTTTTGTAGAATATTATCAGGAATTGGATACTAAATATGGAGCCTATGCTAGATATGAAGATACTTTGTCTGTTTTGAAGGCTGTCAGACCAAAATATTATATTCCTATTACAGGGTCGCATCACTTACTCAGATCCAACGGTGATATTGCAATTAAAGGCGGTTATCCAGACCGTAATGTTGTAGTAGGAATGAATGGTAAAGTAATACTCTTTGACTATAAACAGAGAAGAATTACTCCAGAGAAAGTACCAGCTTCAGATATAATTGTAGATGGACTTGGGGTTGGAGATTTAACTAATGTAGTTATACACGACAGAAAATCTATGGCAGAGGAGGGTATCCTGCATATTATTGCTTTAGTGGATTTGCAATCTATGAGTATGTTAAATGATATAGTTTTAGAATCTAAAGGTTTTGTGGATAATGAATCTTCATTAAAGTTATTTGATGAAATTAAAGAACAAGCAAGATTGATTATAACCACTCTAATTCAAGAAACCGATGAAGTTAACTTAGACTATGTGAGAGGCGAGGTTAGAGAAAACATTTCTAGATTGCTATTGACGAAAACTGAAAGAAGACCGATGATTTTACCAATAATAATTAATGTTTAATATGAAAGCTAATAATTCTAAAATTAAGAGGGGAACTACCTTTGTGAAGGATTTAAGTCACAAAGCGAATCAATATCTTAATGCTAAAGAACCATTTGAAACTAAAGATAATATGTTAAAAATTATTCCTTTAGGTGGATCAGAAGAAATTGGTGGAAGGAATATGACTGTAATAGAATATGGTAAGGATATTATCGTCATAGATATTGGTATGAAATTCCCAGAGGAAGATCAGCCAGGAATTGACTATATTATTCCTAATCCAAGCTATTTGAAGGGTAAGGAGGGTAATATTAGAGCTGTTTTGATTACTCATGGACATATGGACCATATTGGAGGAGTTTCTCAGGTGATGTCTATGATTGGAAATCCACCTATTTATGCTCCAGCCTTACCTTTAGCTATGATGCAAAGAAGGCAGAGTGAGTTTACCAACTTACCTTCACTGAATGGACATGTTGCTAAACTTAATGAAAAGTTGAGATTTGGAGTCTTTACAGTTACATTTTTGCATATTAATCATAGTATTCCTGATTCAACTATGATCAAAATTGAAACTCCAGAAGGTGTGATTCTACATACAGGTGACTTTAAAATTGATGCTACCCCTGTTGGTGAGTTACCCGCAGACTTAGAAATGTATAAAAAAATTGGAGATGAAGGAGTTTTACTCTTACTTTCAGATAGTACGAGTGCCTCAAGACCTGGTAGATTAGTCTCAGAAATGACGATTCAGAATAATATTGACCATATTTTTGAAAATGCTACTGGTAAGATTATTGTGACTACTTTCTCTAGTACTTTGAATCGTATTCAACAAATGATTAATTTATCTGAGAAGTATAATCGTAAGGTAGTAATTGAGGGATTTAGTATGAAAACTAACATTCAGATTTTGCATGAAATTGGCTATGCTAAATTCTCTCCACAGACTATAATTACAGCTCAGGAAGCCAGTAAAATGCCACCAGAAAATTTAACTATAATTTGTACAGGAGCTCAGGGAGATGAAAGGTCTGCTCTAACTAGAATGGCTAATAAAGAACATCGTAACTTTCAAATTGAACCTGGTGATACTGTAGTCTTCTCATCGTCTGTGGTACCAGGAAATGAAGAATCAGTACAAAAAATTAAAGATGCTTTAGCTAGACAAAGAGCCAATATTATTCACTATAAAATGATGGAAGTACATGTCTCTGGACATGCTCAGAAAGAAGATTTAAAGCAATTATTGGAGATTATCCGACCTAAATATTTACAACCAATCTATGGAGACTTTTATGCTCTCAAATCACATTCAGATTTAGCACAAGAAGTTGGTATGGCAAGAGAGAATATCCTATTAACTGACAATGGAAGAGTAATTCAGGTTTATAAAGGTGAGGCAAGAGTTACTACTGAAAAGGTTAATGCTAGTAATATGATGGTTGATGGACTAGGAGTTGGTGATTTAAAAGAAATTGTGATTAGGGATAGACAGTCTTTAGCTCAAGATGGTATTTTAACTATTGTTATATTATTAAACTTACAGCAAGCTAAAATTGTTAGAGAACCAGAAATTGTCTCTAAGGGATTTGTGCATATTCAGACCTCGACTAAGCTTTTAAACTCTATTAAGGAAAAAGTAAAAGAAAATATTGAGCAAAAATTAGCTAAAGGTGGAGAAAATCAAAGTATTGAATATTTACAGCAAGCTATTCGAGAAGATTTAGGTCTGTTCTTATTCACAACAACTCATAGAAGACCAATGATTATCCCAGTGATTATAGAAGTTTAAATTATATGGCCATCATACATCATAGTGAGGCCTATTTGATTAAACAAATAGATTTACCAGATGTAGACAGGCTAGGAATATTTTATACTAAAAATTATGGTAAGCAAACTTTATTATTAAAAGGAATAAAGAAGTCAACTTCTAAGTTACAGTATAGACTTTATGATTGGGGGAAATCAGAGATAGAATTTATTGTAGGGAGAAGTACTTCTCGTCTAATTGCAATTAAAGATCTAGACTCTTATTCTGATTTATATTTAGATTTAAAATCAACTGCTTTAATGGGGATAATTTTCGAATTATTGGATCAATTAATAGATGAAAATCATACAGATACGCAAGTCTTTGAATGCATTGATCAATATGTGGAATTAGTAAAAAAACACTCTAATCAATACAAGTTGCTGATAGGCTGGTTATTAACTAGACTGTTATACACTTTAGGATATGGAATCAACTTATCACATTGTGTAGTCACTGGAGTGACTAAGGCTAAAAATTTTGGTATTAGTATTAGGGCTGGAGGGTTAGTCATATCAAATTTAAAGCCTGATTTTGAAGATTATGTTTCTATTAGTAGTGAGTTAATATATATATTACGACAATGGCAAAAAGGTATCTGGATAGAATCTAAAGATTTTCCGTGGCAGCTTGTACAATATCAGCTAAATTGGTATAGTTTAAAAAGTAACTCCTTGAACCTTATTAGATAAATATGGTATAATTACAGCATGATATTATTAAAATAAATATATGGCATTAGAAGATATTGAGAAGAAAATTTATAAAAAAGAAAATCAAGTTGAATTAGATAAGGAAAGAGTTCATAATACTCCATATAGTGTATATGCTGTACATAATAAACCAAATCCTACTGAATTCAAGCCAGTAGAAGAAGCAGAACAACCTTTTTTTCAAAAGCATAAGAAAAAAATTACACTTTATAGTATCATTTTAACTGGATTATTAGGATTAGGGCTTGTTATAGGCTTTTTTTATCAGCTCAATCAGCAAAGATTTTCTGATAAAAGAGTAGTCTTAGAAGTCTCAGGTTCAAATCAAGTATCAGCTGGAGAAGAGGTTTCATATACTTTGACATACAGAAATGATAATTTAGTCGCCCTTAAAAACCCTACAATAACAGTAGAAGTTCCAAGTGCTTTAATAGACTCATCTTTGGATATCTTAGGGCAGACTAAATCAGAAATTAGAGAATATGAATTGCCAGAATTAGCACCGCGTTCTAAAGGTGAAGTTGTAATTAAAGGTAGACTGATAGGAGAAATAAATAGTATCCATAATATTAAAGCCACGCTTAGTTATATGCCAACTATTCTAACTTCCAGCTTTGATTCTAAGACTGAATTTTCAACTACAATTACTGACAGTCCAGTTATAGTAGATATACAAGCCCCACTACAAAGTGTTAGTGGAGAAGTAGTCAACTATGTAATATCTGTTAATAATAGAGGTAATGATGATTTGAATAATCTAGAATTACAACTAGAATATCCAGATACTTTTGCATTTACTTCCTCAACAATCCCAGCTACTGGAAACTCTA
>CAZYEN010000033.1:0-1889 GCA_964646465.1 uncultured Candidatus Saccharibacteria bacterium
CTATCTATATTCTTGAACCTACTCTTCCCTATTATCTTGATTGGTGGATTATTATGGTTCTCCTTAAGACAAGCTCAAAAAGGTAATGCCCAAGCTATGATGTTTGGCCGCTCAATGGCAAAAGTCATTATGCCAGACAAAGATAAGAAAAAAATGATTACCTTTGCTGATGTAGCTGGATTAAAAGAAGCTAAAGAAGAGTTAGAAGAGATTGTAGAATTCTTAAAGAACCCCCAAAAATACACAGATATCGGAGCTAAAATTCCAAAAGGAGTATTATTGGTAGGACCTCCCGGAACTGGTAAAACCCTTTTAGCTAGAGCTGTAGCTAATGAAGCTGAAGTACCATTTTTCTTCACATCGGGATCTGAATTCGTAGAAATGTTCGTAGGAGTTGGAGCTAGTCGTATTCGAGATTTATTCAAAACAGCAGAGAAAAACTCCCCTGCCCTAATCTTCATCGATGAGTTAGATGCAGTTGGAAGATCCAGAGGAACTGGAGTTGGCGGAGGGAATGACGAGCGAGAACAAACCTTGAATCAAATTCTAGTAGAAATGGATGGATTTGAAGCTAATAAAGGTTTGATTGTACTCGCCGCTACCAATCGCCCAGATGTATTAGATTCCGCCTTAATGCGACCAGGAAGATTTGATAGAAGAGTAACACTAGATTTACCAGATATCAAAGAGAGAGAACAGATTCTAAAAGTTCATGCCAAAGGTAAACCTTTAGAGAAAAAAGTTAGTTTAAGAACTATTGCTGAGCGAACTCCTGGATTTTCTGGAGCGGACTTATCTAATCTTCTGAATGAAGCTGCCATAGTTAGTGCTAGACATGATAAGAAAACTATCTCTGAGGGAAATATTTTAATGTCCATAGATAAAGTATTAATGGGGCCAGAGCGAAAAAGTCGAGTGATTAGTGAAAAAGAAAAGAAAATTGTAGCCTATCATGAATCTGGACATGCAGTCACCGGACATTTCTTAGAACAATCAGACCCAATTCAAAAAGTTACAATTATCCCTCGTGGAAGAGCTGGAGGCTATACCCTCAAAATGCCAACTGAAGATAGAAGATTTATTGCAAGGTCTCATTTTGAAGCCGATATGGCAGTAGCTCTTGGAGGATATGTAGCCGAGGAAATGATATTCGGAGAGATGACAACTGGAGCTTCTAATGATATTCAACAATTAACTCAAATTGCCGAACAATATGTTAGATACTATGGAATGAGTAAATTAGGACCAGTACATTATTCTGATTATAGAAATAATAGAACTGGGGAAATAACAAATCATAGTGAAAAAACCCTGCAAGAAATTGATGATGAGGTTAAGACTATTATAGACAAGGCTTATCAGACTTGTAAAAAAACTCTAACTGACAATAGAGACAAACTAGAACTATTAGCTCAAGCTCTAATAGAACATGAGACTATAGAAAGACAAGAATTTGAAGACTTAATGAATGGTATAAAAACTGAGTTAAAGTCTGAAAACGAAGAAGTTGCAGAAGAATCTCCAACCGAAACTTCTGAGACAGAGTAAATATAAGTACTAGTATTTTCATATAATTTTATGATATACTAGTATAATATGGATGTGTAGCTCAGCTGGTTAGAGCAGTCGTCTTATAAGCGACAGGTCGGTGGTTCAAGTCCACCCATATCCACCAGAATATAATATAGAAATATAATTAAAATTTTTTTATTGGGATAAATTCACTTTGTCACCATTTGGAGTAAGTAGCACGAAGTGCCGGTGGTGGATTAACTTTAATAATATTATTATAAACAAGAGTTTATTTTAATCTTTTAAGTATTATCCACCCTCCCCCTTAGAAATAAATATCAATGTTAAAGTATTGTCTACGATGTTTCTCATCTTTT
>CAZYEN010000034.1:0-8820 GCA_964646465.1 uncultured Candidatus Saccharibacteria bacterium
CCGTTCGTCCGGTGGTGTGGGACAAGATATTATTCATTGATCCCGATACCGCCCGTCACGTCAAGAGAGTTGGTAACGCCCGAAGACCCTGTTGCACAGGGGCTAAGGTGGGACCGATGATAGGGACGAAGTCGTAACAAGGCATCCGTAGCGGAAGCTGTGGATGGATCACCTCCTTTCTAAGGATATGCCTGTTGAAGTAATTCAACAAGGAATGGTCGGTCAAGATTTATATCTTGATACTTTTACACCAAAAATCCTTGTCTTTTGAGACAAGGTGCGTCAGATTGTTGCTAAAAGCTATTTACTAATATCTGATATAGTTATTAAATGATTGAATAAAGCAGATTTCTCTAATGTTGAGGAATCTGTTTTATTTTATACTGAAATAGTGTATAATAATTTTATTATGTTTACAGTCAAAAAATTAAAGCAATTTTTGCCTAAGTCAGCTATTATACATATTACAGGGTATTTGGTTATCTTGAGTATATTTTCTCGTTTGTTAGGGTTGTTTAGAGATAGATTATTAACCAGTAATTTTGAGACTTCAATTCTAGATGCTTATTTTTCAGCCTTTAGAATACCAGACTTTTTATATAATATTTTAATTTTAGGTACCCTTTCTAGTGCTTTTATTCCATTATTTAGTAAATTAATTCATCGTAAAGATAAACAACAAGAAGCTCAGAGTTTAGTAGATGATGTTTTACTGATTGTAGGAGTTGTGATGGGAATAATATCCGTCATAATGGTTGTTTTTGCACCTTATTTAGTAAAATTAGTGGCTATTTCATATGAAGGACAGAAACTTGTAGATGCAGTCACTCTAACTCGAATTATGGCTATTTCACCTTTTATATTTAGTATATCTAGTGTTTTATCTAGTGTCCTGAATGCTTATAAAAAGTTCATTATTGTAGCACTTGCTCCAATAGTTTATAATATTGGTATTATCATAGGAATTATTTGGTTTTACCCAATTTGGGGAGTTCCAGGATTAGGTTATGGCGTAGTACTAGGAGCTATATTCCATCTATTAATACAAATTCCTAGTGTTCTCAAACTCAATATTAGTCTGAATGTAGATACTAAATTATATATAAAAAATCTAAAAAGACTATGGGAGTTGTACTGGCCAAGGTTACTTGTGATAGATACAGCTATGCTCAGTCTATTTATTGGGACTATTATTGCCTCTACTAAACCTGATGCCGTCACATACTTTACCTTAGCTTTTAATCTTAATGCTCTACCTTTAGGAGTTATAGCTATTTCTTTTGCTACTGCTATTTTTCCATTCTTGACAGAATCTTATGCTAGGGAGGATGAAGAATCATTTAGAGATTATGTAATCGAAGGAATATCTAAGAATTTATTATTGCTAATCCCAATAATGATGTTAATGTTAAACTTTAGGTCTCAAATTGTAAGAATAGTTTATGGCGGAGGAGGTTTTGGTTGGGAAGAAACGAAAATTACTTTCCAAACCTTTACTATTTTAGCACTTTCTATACCATTTCAAGGACTCATCCCATTATTAAGTCGTGCGCTTTTTGCCCGACATGATACCAAAACTCCAATGATAGTGGGAATCATCGGTATGCTAATCAATATTTTCCTAGCCATAGTTTTGAGTCACTACTGGGGAGTCTTAGGTGTTGCAGCTGCCTTTTCTATAACTATGGTCATCTCTTGTCTTATATACGGATTTATTATATTTAGAGCTATTAATCATGGTAGTGTCACAAAAACAATTATATACGGAGTACAAGTATCTATATGGTCTTTAGGAATGTTAGGTATTGCTTATATATTCAAGCAATTAATCGGATCATTTATTGGAACTAATACTCTAATATCCTTAGTGATACAGGTGCTAGGAGCATCCGCCCCTGCTCTTGCCATTTATATCTTTATCACTTGGAAATTAGGTCTTACTAAAGTATTGTCTAATAAAAATAAAACTAAATAATTATTTGACAGAATAGAGTGTGGTGGTGTAGTATATTTTTGCTTTGCACCTTTTGATACTATGAAATTTAAATCAAGATTTAAACTTTCAAAAAAGAGACAGAGAGAAATATGGAGAATAGTCTATATAGTACTTTCATTTGTTTCGGGAGCAGCAATACTATCAGGTAATTCATATTGGGGTGGCGTTAATATATCATTTGGACTGCTGTTAGTTGTTGATGTTCTACGCAAGAATCATAAACCGTAACCGAGCACTATGAAGGTACTCGGTTTTTTCTTTAATTCTGTCCTTCCTTGGGGATGTTCACGCTAAGGTGGAAAAGAGTTACCCTATGTTGTCTCCCTTTGGAGGGAGTACCTGTAGGGGGAGGGTGGACTTAAATAAATATTCAGCTAAAAACAAGCGACATAAGGTCACCTGTAATTACCCTCTGTCCTCCTTTGGAGTAAGTGGTACAGAGTGCCGGTGGTGGATGTAATTCATAACTCACCATTCACAATAAAAAGTTTACAAAAAAACAATAATATGCCATAATAAAAAGTATAAAATAACAAATATCCATGAACAGAAAGCAAAATAAAGGCTTCACACTCCTAGAGATATTATTAGTAATAGCAGCGATAGGAATAATAGCAGCAATAGTATTGGTAGCAATAAATCCAAATAGACAGATAGAAGCGGCAAGACAAGCAAAGAGGAGAACAGATATAAATAGTATAACCAAAGCGATACAACAATATAGTATAGACAATAATGGACAATACCCGACAGGTATAGATACAGGAGCAAAGCCAATATGTCAGACAGGGAATACACCAACAGGATGTATAGACCTAAGTACTTTTCTAGTCCCAGATTATCTAGCAGCACTACCAGAAGCAGATAGTAATAGATATTATATAAGGAAGAATACAAGCGGAACAAGTATAGAAGTAAGTCATCCAAAAGATAATATATGGGATATAGGAGGAACCCCAAGTTTAGACTTAAACTTTGCAAAAAATAAGAGTTTAATAGATAATGTAAGTGGTAATAATTTAATAAATTTCACAAGAAATAGTATAGGAACATATGTAGGAGAAGATGGACTTATCAAGACAGCAGGAGTCAATGAACCAAGATTTGAACATGATACTGTTACTGGAGAAAGTTTGGGGTTATTGGTGGAGGAGAGTAGGACTAATAGAGTGTCTTATAGTGTACCTGGGACTGGATGGAGTGTAACAGATGCAGCAACTATTACTACAAATGCTGCAACATCACCAGATGGTACAAATAGCGCAAGTCTTATCTACTTTCCAGGTTCTGGTGTACCAATAGTTAATACGACGACGACAGTCAGTTCTGGATCTAAAACAGTTTCTGTTTGGATAAGATCAGTTACTGGTAACGTAACTGTAAGAATTGGGAACTCTAGTGATTATGGAGCTAATCAAACAGTAGGAATGTCTTGGACTAGGATAGCGTATACATGTCCATCTGGATCAGATAGTGCTGGAATTTATGTGTCTGATCCAGTGGTAGGAGCAACCTTTTATGCATGGGGTTTTCAAGAAGAGGATGGATCCTTCCCAACTTCTTATATACCCACCAGCGGTTCTATAGTAACTCGTACAGCAGATGTAACAAGTATCATGGGAACTAATTTTAGTAGCTGGTATAACCAAAATGAGGGAACTGTATTATTTAACTCTGCATTAGGGGAGAGTAAAGATGCAACTCCTTCTATTAGATTTGGTAATTATCTATGGGCTACCTCGCCCAATATATGGAGAACTATAGGAAACCAGAGAATAATTGGTACTAATTCATCTAGGACTATAAGGACAAAACAGTCTATTACGCTCAAACAAAATGATCATGTAATATCAATAAATGGTGCTGCTGTTTCAGCAGCTTTACAAAATAATGACACTACTCCATTAAGTACTGGACCGTTATCATTTAACTCTCCAGGGAATACCTTAAATGGTTACATCTCTCGCCTCACCTATTGGCCTCAAAGACTTAGTAATAATATACTACAAAATATTACTAAATAAATATATATTTTATTATATATTATACTTAATATAGTTCACCACCGGCACTTCGTGCCACCTCTACCAAAAGAGTATAGCTTATTATATTCCTCCCATCTTTTGACTTTTTAATCTAGTGCATTGATTTGTAAAATATCGGAATTTCGGCTATAATATAGCTTATATGCAAAATATTAGAAATTTTAGTATTATCGCTCACATTGATCATGGTAAGTCTACTTTGTCTGACCGTATTTTGGAATTGACACAAACTGTAGAGAAGCGGAAGATGAAAGAACAATTACTTGATTCTATGGAATTAGAGCGAGAGCGAGGGATTACTATTAAGATGCAACCAGTTAGGGTAAAGTATAATTATCAAAATCAAGCATATATTTTGAATTTAATCGACACTCCTGGGCATGTGGACTTTAGCTATGAGGTCTCTAGAAGTCTAGCTGCTGTTGAGGGGGCTATTCTCCTGGTAGACTCTACTCAAGGTATACAGGCTCAGACTATTGCCAATGTTTATCTAGCTATTGAGCAAGATTTGGTGATTATACCGGCTGTGAATAAAGTCGACTTGCCTCATGCTAGAGTCAGTGAAGTTAAACAAGAAATTTGTGAATTATTGGGAGTAGAGGAGTCAGAAATTTTAGAAATTTCTGGTAAAACTGGCCAAGGTGTGCCGGAGCTCTTAGAAAGAGTTATTGCGGAAGTCCCAGCTCCGACTACTAACTCAATCGAAGGAAATAATTTTAGGGCTTTAATCTTTGATTCCGCCTTTGATTCTTATAAAGGAGTTATTGCTCATATTCGAGTTGTAGATGGGCATATTGCGACGGCAGATAGTATCAAGATGCTTGCCAAAAAACAAGAAGCTCAAGTTTTAGAATTAGGAGTATTCACCCCACAGATGACAAAGTTAGATAATTTATCTGCTGGTATGATAGGATATATTGCCACAGGGCTAAAAAATGTAGAAAATGTCCGTGTGGGAGACACTATTATCAAATACCCGTCCGGTCAAGATTTAGCTCCTTTAGCCGAGTATATGGAGCCAGTACCGGTTGTCTATGCTAGTATTTTTGTGGCTAGTACCGAGGAATATCCAGTGTTAAGAGATGCTCTTAATAAGCTTAAATTATCGGATTCCTCTCTTGTTTTTGAGCCTGAATCCAAAGAAGCTCTAGGTAAGGGATTCAGATGTGGATTTTTAGGAATGTTACATTTAGATATTATTACCGAAAGATTAAGGCGAGAATATGATTTAGATTTAATTATCAGTACTCCTTCGGTGGCGTATATAGTAGAGCAGACTAATGGGGATACTTATACTATTTATTCAGCAACTGACTTTCCTGAAAATACCAAATTAGCGAGAATTCTAGAGCCTTATGTTAGGTTAGAAATAATGACACCTAAAGATTATATTGGCTCAGTAATGGATTTATTACAAAAAAGACGAGGCCAGTTTATTAATACTAAATATATTGGGGAAGACAGAGCTATTGTAGAGTATCATATACCACTAGCTAAGGTAATTGTGGATTTTTATGATGTACTCAAAAGCATTACTTCAGGTTATGCATCGGTTAACTATTATCCACTTCCTCCTCAAGAGGCTAATCTAGTCAAATTAGATATAATGGTAGCAGGAGAGACTCAGGAGGCTTTGTCCCATATAGTTTATAAAGATGAAGCTCATGATGAAGGTAAAAGAATTGTTCATAAATTAAAAGAGTCTTTACCAAGACAACAATATGCAGTAGCCCTACAAGCTTCCATAGGAGGGACTATTGTGGCTAGAGAAACACTATCTGCTTTTAGAAAAGATGTTACTGCTAAATTATATGGAGGAGATAGAACTCGTAAAGATAAATTGTTGAAAAAACAGAAAGAGGGGAAAAAGAGAATGCGTGATACTGCTCGTATTCATATTCCAAAAGAAGTTTATCTAGAAGTTTTGAAACGTTGAAGATTAGTAATACTTTGCCAATCCTCAAGTAAGGTTAGAGATAAATTCAGTACAAGTTTTAGAGAAGTTAGGGTTATACTTTTACATTACCTATATATATGGACAAAATTATAATATTATGGTGTAAAGAAAGTGTACATTGATGGTTGATTACTATGTGTAGCTGTAGGGAATCTGAAAATCAACAAACCAGATGTTTAAAAATGAGGGAGTGGATTGAATGTTATTTGATTCAATTGGACATAATAAAAATATATGCTCTAGATCCAGATTATATTCACACTCTCAATCAAATTTCTGATTTAATTAGTCAAATTGAAGACTCACTTCATATAAATAAAAATACAGACTTTGCTCTCTATCTATCGAATGATGAATTTTACAGCATTTCCCTTACCGACGCTCAATGGCAGGAAGTAAGAAAAGCTTTACCTCCTATTGAAAGTGAGGAGATTTAATTATTAATATATAATTCTATTAAAAGCCACTACACAGAAGGTGGCTTTTTTATTTAGACATAATATTACTTTTAAGTGGGAGGCTAAGTATATAATCAAGATTAGATTGTTTACGAAGGAGACATGAATATAAAAATTTTTTATATATAGACGGCAGACAAGTTTTTTATATGGTATCGTATACAAATTATATAATTTATGATACTATAATTTTTAGTTATATTATAAATTAAGCTAAAAATTATATGGTAATTACAATCGATGGCCCTAGTGGAACAGGTAAAAGCACGACAGCGGAGTTATTAGCAAAAAGATTAGGATACTATCATCTCAACTCAGGAACTTTATATCGCTGGATTACATTTAATGCACTACAAAAACATCTGAATCTCAACGATTCGGATGTTTTATTTAAATTAGCTCAAGAATTAGATTATAGTAATATGAATTACGATGTACTGCGAGAGCAAGATGTTTCGGATAATGTAGCTAAAGTTGCCAGTATCTCTTCTATTCGTGCTGAAATTGTTGACATCCAAAGAAATTATGCTAAAGATAAGGACATAGTAGTAGAAGGTAGAGATATAGGAACGGTAGTATTCCCTGAGGCAGATTATAAATTTTATTTCACAGCTTCATTAGAGGTGCGGGCCAAAAGACGCTATTCTCAAATGCAAAAAGATGGTTTAGATGCTAATTATGAACATGTTTTAGAATCAATTTCTCAAAGGGATAGACAAGATATTGAGCGCGAACATTCTCCTTTGCGTAAGGCAGAAGATGCTATTGAGATTAAAACAGATAATTTAACTGTAGAAGAAGGGATAGAAATAATTTTAAAAGAAATTGAAAATTTAACTGTTTAATAAATAGAAAAACTCCCACCACACCTTTGGTAGGAGTAAAATCTGGTGAATTTAGGAATATCCTAGATTGCTTGTACTCGCGTTACAAGCTGTAGCGAAACTAGGAATATATCCCAGGGGACAGACGAACACCAGCATTCATCTAAGCTTAATTCTAACTTTACTTTTTTAATTTGTCAATAGTTGACAAGTATGTTATTTCCAGTCTATAGATTCGATTTTATGTTGCCTTAGATATATATTTGTGTGGCTAAAATGTTTACTGCCAAAAAAACCTCTATAAGCAGATAGTGGTGAAGGGTGATTAGATTCTAAGATTAGATGTTTATTCGTATTGATTAGACTCCTTTTGGTTTGTGCATATTTACCCCATAGGATAAATACTACATTACTTTTTTCTTCAGATATAATCTTAATTATTTTATCGGTAAGGATCTCCCAACCTTGATTCTGATGTGATGTTGGTTTATTTTCTCTGACAGTCAAGGTTGTATTTAATAATAATACACCTTGCCTAGCCCAACGAGATAAATTTCCATTTTTATTAGGAGCTATTCCTAAGTCATTCTCAATTTCTTTGAATATATTATTAAGTGATGGTGGAATTTTAGAATTAGAATGTACACTGAAAGCTAGTCCAGTAGCTTGATTAGGATGATGATAAGGATCTTGTCCTAGAATTACGACTTTAACTTTATTCAAAGGGCATATATTGAGAGCTAGAAATATATTATCCCAACTTGGATAAATACTAGAGCTAAAATATTCAGCTGAAATAAATTTATATAAATTTTGAAAATATTCTTTTCTAAACTCTTTATATAGAGCTTTTTTCCAACTTGTCTCAGATAATAAATCTTGTAGCATAGAGTTTAATCTCCTTGTATAATACTCACATTCATTTCTTTGGCGAAATTATAAATAGATTTATTAATTTCGATAGCATTATTTACAGACTGTAGATATTCTTTTGGTAAGTATACTCCCTTCCAAGGTCTATAATTAAATTGAGCAAGACGAGTAGGCGTTGGATTCATTAAGCTAAGATAAATATCTAGATTAGGTTGTAATTGTCTTAAATATTGTACAGATTCTCTTATTATTGTTAAGTCTATACCTATCTGTAGACAAACACTAGATATGATCCCAGACTGAATTTTAGTTTTGATAAAAGAGTTCTCTGTTTCTAAGTCTAGTCCAGTTAGAAAGGGATTATAGGCAACAGCAATTTTAGGTAACTGCTCTGATCTATGGGTTTTAATCAAAGTTTCTAAGACTTGTATAGTATCATATTTTGGTTTTGGGACTCCACTTATTAGTAAAACTTCTTTAATGCCTAGGTCCTGATATAATTTTAACTGTTGAATAAAAGTTAGACCTGTGTTTTGTAATGATAGTTGTTGATGATATTTGAGTGAATAATAGGGGATAATTTCTAATGTTGTGTTTATGGCTTTGATTTTTTGTATAATAGACTCGATAGGGGTATTATATTTTTTATTAGTTATTGAGATTTTAT
>CAZYEN010000035.1:0-2807 GCA_964646465.1 uncultured Candidatus Saccharibacteria bacterium
AAGCCATTATTGAGTAATGGTGAAATGGTACTATGAAATACCGATTCAGACTTAGTAGTCATAGCATCCTCATAGGGACCAAATAATTCTAATCTATTTTGTAAAAATTCTCGCAAATGAGACTTTGCTCCCTGAAAGTCAATCTGACACCAAAACTGATCCATTTCACCAAAATTATCTGAGAAATGTTGCTCCACATATGCTCTAGCTTCTATAATATATTCATTATCTTGAGTCTTGAAAGTCTTGGGGATAAATATATATTTTGGAAGTTTTTTCCTATTTTCAGTATCAAAACTCCATTTACCACCAAGAGGTTTATTATCTGCATCTACTAGAATATTAAGTCTCTTTCTTTGCCAAATATAAAAGTCATTCATCCAATATTTACGGTCTCCAGATCTTGCCTCAAAAAACTCTGTGAATTCACTGACTGAAGTCAAGAACATTGGGCTATTATGAATAGTCAATTTTATAGAAGCTAGACTCAGAGCTTTTGCCAATCTAGTACTTAGCCAATCATCTACTACATCATATATCTCCACTCTCTCAATTTTATATTTTTGTAAAATTTTAGAAATAGCCTCAGTTGTGCCTAATCTATGAAATTCAATATACTCTACATTGATATTATTTTTTTCTAAATATTGTTTATACTTCTGCATACTAGCCCTATGTAGGACTAGCTTTTGTTTATGAAATTTAAATTCACTAAAATATAAAGGCTCTTCTATCAAAAAGACTATATCACTAGTTTTGAGCCTCGTAATATCTTCAAAAAGTTGATGTGGATAAATCAAAAATGCTGTTTTCATATTTTATATTATAGCATATTTATTGTTTTTATATTAAATGTGTTATAATAAGATAAATTAATTAATAAATTTATATGGAAAATTCAAATAATAAGAACTTTTTATTCTTTGCTATATTTTTAATAGTAATTATACTTGCTTCGTTCACTACTATTATATTTTTAGATAGAGACAAAGATTCTAAAACTCAAAGCAACCAAGCAGGTGATGATTTTACTATTATAGACCAAAAAGGCAATGCTGTAATTAAATCAAAAATGATAGAAAAAGATATTAAAAATATTAATTATGTAACTATTGAGTATAATAACTATATATTAAAAACTTTTTTTGATGAACCTTATCCAGAAGATTGGGGTAGACAAAATGAATATAAAATAGAATACATATCAGATAAATATTTATCTATTAGAATAACTGACAGCTATGAAGGTATATCATCTGATTTGTTATTTAATTTGTCTAATTTTAGAGAAGAGAAATCAATGATTGATGGTATAGAAGAGCTTGGTACATATAAATTCTATGAAAATGATAAATATATAATCTTTCAAGGTATTGGAGATGCATTTGGAAAAGATTTATTATCGGTAGAATTCATAGATGGTAAATCAATACTATTTATATCACCAACATCTAAATGTATACTAACTGAAAAACCAACTACAGATGATATAACAATTAAAGATGGAATAATTTCATTTACTGAAATAACTTTAACTGAAGATGGAAAAGAAATACTCAATAAAAGAGATTTGGATATAAATAATTTCTGTAGAAATCAATAAATTATAATATTCAAGTTTATAACATAGAATATAGTATAAATTACTTTTATATCTCTAAATTACCATTAACCTCCTGAGGTCTATTCTTTATATTATGTATTATATCTAGACAAGCTACTACTCCGATCATAATAGCATTATCTGTAGATAAGATCTTATTCGGAACTAAGAGTTCAACTTGATTTTTATGTGCATATTCTTCAAATGCTTGTCTTAATTTTAGATTAGCAGTAACTCCTCCTCCTATTACTACTTGTCTTACCTTATAGGTATTCACCGCCCAGTCTAATTTAGTAAGTAATACATCTATCACGGCTTTTTCAAAACTAGCACAGATATTGGCTATATCCTTGTCATTTTGTGGTGGATTATCTTTAATATAATATAAAACAGCGGTTTTGAGCCCCGAAAAAGACATTTTACCGTCTCCGGAGTTAAGCATTGGTCGGGGAAATTGAATAGCTTCACTATCTCCAATTTCTGCTAATTTGGAAACTTTGGGCCCTCCCGGATAAGCTAAATTTAACATTTTAGCTACTTTATCAAAAGCCTCCCCTGCAGCATCATCTTGGGTTATACCTATAATTTCATAATCATTATAATCTTTTACCAAGACCAGTTCGGTATGTCCTCCCGATATAGTATATGCAATAAAAGGATATTTTGTAGGCACACGCCCCTCTAGCTGGTCATTCAAAAGACCAGAGAACATATGGCCGTGCATATGATTGACTGGGATTAACGGTGCCGCCAAAGTCTCAGCCAAAAGCTTGGCTAAATTGACGCCAACATACAAAGATGGTTCTAATCCTGGACCTACTGTCACTGCAATAGCATCAATTTCCCTACCATTACGATGAATAAACTCTTGCAACATAACTGGTAGTTTCTTATTATGCAGTCTAGCGGCTAAAGCTGGCACCACTCCTCCGTACTGACTATGTTCATTAATCTGTGAGTAAAGAATATGATCAACTACTCTAAAATTTTTAGATTCTATATCTAAATTCAATAGAGCCAAGGCTGTTTCATCACAAGATGTTTCAATTGCTAAAATCTTCATATATATCATTGTGCCAAATTTAATCAATTAAGTCAATTATATATACTTCTTTATAGTTTTACATTATATTAATAGTAATTTAATTAACTTCTTTTATGTTACTGCTTCCAAAGTTAGTTATAGCTCCACATGTTACAGGGG
>CAZYEN010000036.1:0-7566 GCA_964646465.1 uncultured Candidatus Saccharibacteria bacterium
TAATGAAAAAAATATGCCGATATAAATATTAATAATATTAAATGGGTTAAAAAAATAAAATAAAGTAATTAATAGTATATTAGTATAATCTGAACGTGATATTATATCATTATTTCCTCTATAAAAATTATAGATTTTACAAAACCCAATATATGAAACTATTAGTATATATGTTTGTATAAAAAAATAAATAAAAGAAGTTATATAAACTGAATAAAAATTTAACTTATATCCGAGTACATATAAAACCCCTGTAAAAAAAGATTGAAATGGTGCTAGGAACTCAAAAGAACTAAGGCCATAATAAAACTGATGTCTCAATAAAAAAAACTTATTGTAAAAATCATTTACACTATTAAAAGTATCAGAATCATGCATTATTAAAAAGCTATATTTTTCAAGAGTATAAAAAACATAAATACTTATGAGTATACTTATCGTAACTAAAATATATAAATGTATATTAATATTATTTTTTGCCATAGACCATATAAACAGCTGATGTTAATGTATTATTTTGTAAGAAGTAGTATATTTTTCTTAACAATTTATTTTTCATCTTCTTTTCAGATGGATAAAATGCAAATGGAGATACAACTATATTATTAAATTGATTATTTTTATGTAACTTTTTTAACTTATACGGAGTATAGCTAAGTTCATATCCATAATAGCGCTCTAAAACTTTTCCTTTTAATATATTGATATGAATATACTCTAATATTTGTCGTATTACTAGTATATCTGGAATATTATTGAAAAACCGAAATACCCACCACAAATTAAATGCTGGAATTGTATTAAAGGAAACTCCCCCCTGTTTTAATACTCTAAAGCTCTCTTTTAAGATATAATTTGTATCCTTAAAATGCTCAATAACCCCTCCCCCATAAATAAAATCTACACTATTATCCTTCAGTGGCATATTATTAATATCATCATGGATAAGAATATATTTTTTATATCCTTTTTCATCAAAGTACTGCTTAAGTGTCAAAAGCATTTCGTAATTAAAATCTATTCCAACAAAGTAAGCATTATATGTTTCCATAACATAATCAGCGATATGTGCTGGTCCACAGCCAATTTCTAGATATATTGAGTCTTGATTTATAGTGTAGGCTTGTTCGATATATTTAATTGCATCTTGTAATTTACTCTGATTAAAATCTTCGCGGTCTTTCTTTAACTTTGACAAATTAAAGTCATATATTTTAGACCATGCCTTTTTTGATATAAAAATATCATCTTGATTATCAAAGTCTTTCAGAAATGTGTTAATATAAACACCATTCTTATCTAATCTTAACCTATCTTTTTTAATTATAGAATTTAACTTGTTCATTAATTATAAATTTAAACTATTAAATATATTTTCATAATTAAAGTTTTTAGCATATTGCTTTGCATTATTACGATACTGTATATTATTACTTTTTTTCAGTAGAAAATCAATAGAGTTAGTAATATTTTCTCTTGTTTCATCAATAATAATTCCACATTTATTTTCTTCAATATCTTTTGCATTCCAAGGAATATCTGTTAGTAATACTGGAACACCACAAGCAATATATGTTTTTATTTTTCCAGGATCAGCATAATATGTCCATGTATCTAATTTTTTGATATATGGAGCTACTGCAATTGTGGACTTTGCGACTTCATTTTCTAATTCTTTTATATCTTCTATTTTACCTAAGAAAATACAGTGTTTTCTGATTTTTAATGTATCGACTAATGTCTCAAGTTCATCTCTATAAGACCCTCCCCCAATAATTTTAAATTTTATCTTTGGATAAAGTTTTATTATATCTGGCAGATACTCTAAAATCAATTGAACCCCTTGTTTTGGTAATAAATGTCCCATAAAAACAATAGTATAGGGGTCAATTTCATCATAAGCATATGTTTTCACCTTATCTACCCACATACCATAAGGTACCACTTTATGAGATTTGTAATCTTCTTTTTTTATTCCTAAGAATTTTTCTCTTGCCTCTAACATACGAGGACTTAAATCCCACATTTCATCAGCTCCTTTATATCCAGATATATTAATCCAATGATAAATCTTATTCTTCCAACCACCCTGGAATCTATTTTTTGGCACAAAATCGATACTCCAAAAAACTACTTTTTTTACTTTTCTAAAAAATTTTAATATCCTACCAAATATTACACATAATCCATCCATTCCTATATATGTATCATAAGATATATTTGTAATATAAATATATCTTATAGTTAATAATAATTCTTTTAGGTAAAGTATAGGTTCTGGAAGGTTTTTATAATCTTTACCTTTATATTCTTCCACCAATTTACCTTTTTTATATAATCGATAATAACTACATCTATCTGGAGCATCTGAGAAACTGTGCATTATATGTAATACATTACTATATTGTTTATTATTCAAATAAACAACCATCTCATCATCAGGCTGTGTAAGATATTTATGAGCTACTATGACTATGTTATTAGAATTCATATTTTTAAGATCGTCTTTTTCTTAATAGATTAAATAATGATACCTTGAATGCTTGTGGCAATAGTGGAATTAAGATTAATTGCAATAAGCTTGATAAAGTATCTTGTGTCGAAGATTTATATCCATATTCAACTATTGCCTTCAACCTGATATATAGTGTTAGGTACTGTTGCCTATTTGCTTTAGAGGATGAAGCTTGAGTATTACTTGTTCTATACTTTAAAACCGTATTTTTTAAATTGGCAAACTTATATTTTTTCCCCACTCTAAAATAGAAATCATAATCCTCGGCAGGACTCAATTTTTCATTATATAAATTATCTTCTATGACTTCTTTTCTATACATCACACAAGGATGAGAAAATGGACTCTGTTTAAAGATATATTTTCGTAAAGACAAATCATCTTGAGCATAGAGTCTAATGTATAAAATTTTCTCTAGTGTTTCATCTCGCACTTCCATAGCCCCACCGACAATACCAACTTCTAAATTTTTATCTAAAAAAGATACTTGCTTTTCAAATCTATCAGGATAAGCCCAATCATCTGCATCCATTCGAGCTAAATACTTACCTTTAGACAAAGAAATAGCTTTATTAAGATTACCAGCTATTCCTAAATTATTCTTATTTTGTACCCCTACAATACGAGAATCTTTTTTTGCATATTTTTGAATAATTTTCCAAGTATTATCTGTAGAACAATCATCTATAATAATACATTCAAAATCTATACATGTCTGATTTAATACACTTTCTATAGCTTCTGATATATACTTTTCAGCATTATATGCTGGCATTAAAACTGATACTTTTGGAGTTTTCATAAATATATTTATATATTTTCTAAATACCAGTCATAGGTTTTTTGGATGCCTTCTACTAGATTTGTCTTAGCTTGCCAACCTAGTGAATTTATTTTGGATACATCTAGTAGTTTTCTTGGTGTTCCATCTGGTTTGGTGGTGTCCCAAACTATTTCTCCTTGATATCCTACTACTTGTTGGACTGTGTGGGCTAGTTCTTGGATAGATATATCTTCTCCTGTTCCTACATTGATCCATTGATTATCTTTATAGTTTTGCATTAAGAATACTGAGGCCTCTGCTAAATCGTCTACAAATAAAAATTCTCTTCTTGGGATTCCTGTTCCCCAGAGTGTAACTGTGTCTATATTTTGTACTTTAGCGTCGTGCATTTTGCGTATTATGGCTGGGAGTACATGTGAGGTATTGAGGTCAAAGTTATCTTTGATGCCATATAGGTTGGTTGGCATGGCTGAAATGTATTGTGTGCCATATTGTTTGTTATATGCTTGGCATAGTTTGATGCCTGCTATTTTGGCTATTGCGTATGGTTCGTTGGTTTCTTCTAATTTTCCGTCTAAGAGATATTCTTCTTTGATTGGTTGTGGAGCTAATTTGGGGTAGATACAGGAACTGCCTAAGAATAGTAGTTTGTTTACTTCTGCTTGTCTGCTGGATTCGATGACATTTAGTTCTATTCTGAGGTTCTGGTAGATGAAGTCTGCTGGGTAATCTCTATTGGCTAATATACCTCCTACTTTGGCGGCGGCTAAAAAAACATATTCTGGTTTTTCAGTTTGGAAAAATTCTAGAGTTTGGTTGTGATCTGTGAGATCTAATTCTTTAGATGTACGATAGATGAGGTTACTAAATCCATTTTGTTGTAAATTGCGGAGTATGGCTGAACCTACTAATCCATTATGTCCTGCTATGTATATTTTGGATTGTTTGTCCATATATTTTATTATAATGTTTTTTCTAATTCTAAGTCTGCTTGTACCATAATTTGTACTAGTTGATGGAAGCTGGTTTTGGGTTGCCATCCTAATTGTTGTTGTGCTTTGCTTGCGTCTCCTATGAGTAGGTCTACTTCTGCTGGGCGGAAATATTTGGGATCAATTTCTATGATTGTTTGTCCTGTTTTTTTGTCTATTCCTTTTTCTTCAACCCCCTTGCCTTGCCAGATTAGATCTATGTCTAATTCTTTAGAGGATAGTTCACAAAATTCTCTGACTGTGTGAGTTTCGTTCATAGCGAGGACATAGTCATCTCCTGTTGGTTGTTGTAGCATTAGCCACATTCCTTCTGCATAATCTTTGGCATATCCCCAATCTCTTTGGGCGTCTAGATTTCCTAGGTATAATTTTTGCTCTTTGCCTAATTTGATTCTGGATAGTCCTTTGGTGATCTTTCTAGTGACAAATGTCTCTCCTCTTCTTGGGGATTCATGATTGAATAGTATACCATTGGATGTATGCATTCCATAACTTTCTCTATAGTTGACTGTTATCCAATAGGAATACATTTTGGCTGCTCCATATGGGCTTCTTGGATAAAATGGGGTGGTTTCTTTTTGTGGGATTTCTTGGACTTTTCCAAACATTTCAGATGATGAGGCTTGATAGAATTTTGCCGTTGGGTTCTCTTGTCTTACTGCTTCTAGTAGTCGTAATGTTCCTATTCCTGTTATATCTCCTGTGTATTCTGGGATGTCAAAGCTAACTTTGACATGACTTTGCGCTCCTAGATTGTATACTTCATCAGGCTTAATTTCTCGAATTAATTTGTTTAGAGATGATGAGTCGGAGAGATCTCCATAGTGTAAAAATAAATTCACATTTTCTTTGTGTGGGTCTTGGTATAGATGATTTATTCGACCCGTATTGAAGCTGCTAGAGCGTCTTATAATTCCATGCACTTGATAGCCTTTTTCTAAAAGCAATTCTGCTAAATACGATCCATCTTGTCCTGTGATTCCTGTGATAAGTGCTTTTTTCATAGATCAATATTTTTAAATAAATTTAACTCTATTCTACCATATATAGAGCTTGGTGTGAATATTATTACCTACTCTTAAAATATTCTACGGTTTGGAGTAGGCCTTGTTGAAGATTGGTTTGTGGTTGCCAGTTGATTGCTTGCTTGATTTTGTCATAGGATAGACAGCTGTGTTGTTGTTCTCCGATTTTAGCTTCTCGGTGTTGTCTGGTGATGGTGGTGTTGGTGAGTTGGTGTAGGATGTCAAAGATTTGGTTGATATTGGTTTGAGTGGCTGTGGCTATGTTGTAGATTCCTGAGAGGTTGCCGAGTATGGCTTGGATATTGGCTTCTACTACATCTTGTACATATACAAAGTCTCGGGTATTGTTGCCATCTCCGTTGATATAACATTGTTGGTTTTGGAGCATTTTGCTGATGAAGAGAGCTATTACACCTGCTTCTCCTTGGGTGTTTTGTCTTGGTCCGTAGACATTGGAGTATCTGAGGGCGGTGTAGTCTATATTGTAGATGGTTTTGTAATAGTGGGCGTATTTTTCCATTACTAATTTGGCTATGCCGTAGGGTGAGATTGGGTCGGTGGAATGTGTTTCTGGGGTTGGGAGTATATCTGTATCTCCGTAAATGGCTCCTCCTGAGGAGGCGAATACTACTTTGGTGACTCCGTGTTTGCGGGCGGCTTCGAATAAGTTGATGGTGCCTATGATGTTGACTGTCGCGTCGTATTGTGGGTCTTGGACTGATTTTCTGACATCTAATTGGGCTGCTTGATGGCAGATGACTTGGATTTGGTGTTTTTGGATTATTTCTTCGACTTTTTGTGCATTGGTGATGTCTTCTTGATAAAAGACTGCTTGGGGGTTGATGAGATCTTGTTGTCCTGTGACTAGGTTGTCTATGATGATGACTTGATGTCCTTGTGTGATGAGTTGGTCTACTATATGGGATCCGATAAATCCTGCTCCTCCTGTGACTAGTATGTTCATATTGGTGATGGGTTATTTGTTTTATTATAGCATAGATTAAGGTGATGGTGAATATAATCCTAGTTTCATTATCTATTTAGCCCATCAAATCTTATCTTTGAGCTTGCCCCTATGTATTTGGTCCTTTCCAGAAGATATTAAATAGTCTATCTCTTAGTTTTTTTGGGAATGTAGGTATTAATATTAATTTTATTACTATTAATACAATGTCTTTTTTAGATAGTTTATAGCCATATTCTACAGTTGCTTTTAGTCTAATATACATGGCTAGATAGCTCTGATATCTATTTTTTGTTGTTGATTCTTGGGTTTGACTTGTACGGTATTTTATTAATACATCTGGTAAGTTAGCAAATTTATATTTTATTCCTGCTCTAAAGTAGAAGTCATAATCTTCAGCTGTACATAGCTTGTTATTGTATGGATTCTCCACCCCTATTTCTCTTCTATACATAACACTGGAATGAGAAAAAGGTAGTTGTCTAAATATATTTTTTCTTAAGTGTTTGTCGTCTGAGTAAAAGGTGTTTTTATATAATAGTTTTGTAAATGTTTCATCGTATATCTCTACCGTTCCTCCGACTATACCTATCTCTGGATTTTGGTTTAAAAATTCAACTTGTTTTGCAAATCGTTCTGGATATGACCAATCATCATTATCTAATGGGGCTATGTATTTTCCTTTAGATATACTAATTCCCTTATTACGGTTGTCACTTATACCCAAGTTTTTGGTATTTTTGACAGCTACTATTCTTTTGTCTTTTTTGGCGTATTTTTGAATAATTTTCCAAGTTTTATCTTTTGAGCAGTCATCTATAACTATTAATTCAAAGTCTTTAAATGTCTGATTTAATATACTCTCTATTGCCTCTGCTATATATTTTTCGGAATTATATGCTGGCATTAAAACCGATACTGTTGGTGACTGCATGAATTGATAATTTTAATATTATTTTTAGTGTATCATATATAGATAATGCTGTGAATACTCTTGATTATCCACCCCCACCATTTCGTAGTCCCATCTCGCCTCCTCCCGCCTACTGGAGGCAATAGCTCAGCCCTCCTCCGCCGTCGCAAATGAGATTTGCTCCTTGAAAACCCACGGTTTCCAACACTCGGTCTTTGACCTCGTTGCCTTCCTCCACGGGAAAACTCCCGTTTTCCCGACCCCTTTCCCAAAGGCTAAAGCCTTTTTACGGGTACTCCCTCCTAAGGGAGACATTGGATCAGGGCACCTCAGTAAAGGGCAGAGGATACTTAATGACCTTGTCAAAATTTAT
>CAZYEN010000037.1:0-4540 GCA_964646465.1 uncultured Candidatus Saccharibacteria bacterium
TAGCTCAATCATTAACTTTAGCAGAATATCAATTCTAATATCTGATCTCTGCATCTATTCTACTCGTATACATCTCCCAAAACATATTAGCCAATATAGACGGTGAATAGAGATTGCTCTCTTCCTGAATATGCCCATTAATAGTGAGTGTTCCTACATAAATATCATCCTCTTTTAATGCTTCATTCAATTGAAGTGCCAAATTTCTTAGTCCAGCCTTACCCAAATACAATGACCCAAATTCATGATTAGGGTTGAGCAAAAATCCTCCCCCCGTCAATAATACCGCCCCCTTTGTTTGTCTCAAATCATCCAAAAGATATTGTACTGAATGAAATACATGAGCAACATTTAATCGAAAATCATTCGCGAGATCTTCAGTCTCTTCAGATAATATGTTTTTCTTTTTCATATATACATTACTATAATGTCCTTACTTTACCTATCTCTTCAAATTCTTAAAACTACTTAGGCTTTTGATCTATGTTTGCTTGTGCCACAATTTCTGTGATGCGCTTTTTTCTAGTTTCTTGTCTCTTAGCGAGTACCAACCATTGAAGGATATTATGTTTATCTGAACGCCTCAGATTAAGGAAATAACCTAATGCGTGTGGCGAGCCTTAAAAGGCTTGTTCTAAATCTGCGGGGGGTATTAAGGCTTCTACCTCATCAAGTATTGTCCATAAACCATTATGTTTGGCTTTTTCAATAATATAGAGTCCCGCCTGTGTCATCTGTCCTATCTGTATCAAGTGTTCTACCTTGGCTTTATTAATTTTAGACCATACACTGGTGGCTTTATGTTTGGTAAAAAATTGCATATAGCTATCTTGATCTATCGACTTGACCTTGCTATCTATCCATCCCAAACATAAAGCTTCATCTAAGGCATCATTATAACTGATACTTGGCTTATTGGATTGTTTTTTTATAATATATGATCCAAATTGATTCTGTGTTTTGATGATGTTCTTGTAGCAATTGTCGCCATGCTTGTCGACTTGTTGGAGCAAAGGTTTTATTAGATGTCATAGATTACCCCTTAAATTCATAGGACAAGAGATTATAGTCATCTGTTTCATAGACACAAATTTCATCTTCATGCCAGAGGACAAATTCTTGTATTCCTGCATCTAGGGTCATTTTGCTACAAATAGTACAATAGGGGTTTACTGCCCGAGTAAGATTATCCTCTTCATCTAATCGCATAAAGTATAATCTAAAGCTTATTATCTTGTCTGCATTCCGTGCTAGAGCATCCATAATAGCTCTCTACTCAGCATGAATACAGAAAATTTTATCTGTTACTTTGCATTGTATTTAACTATTATTCAATATTATCAAGATGTTTTTTGATTAACTAACAATTTTCTTTGGATTTGGTCCGTATTTATTATCTCCTGGAGTACTATCTAAAATATTTAATATAAGTAGCCATATCCAACCTATTATAATCACAAAGTTTAATGACATATACCAACCACTTTTATCTACATCGTGTAATCTTCTCACTTGAATTGCTAGACTAGGAATTAGTGATACAAATAAATAAATTACTGATATCAAGCCAAATGGTATATTAAGAATAGTGTCTAATATACTAGCTAATATAGAAACAGCAGACGTAATCAAATAAAACCACCAATACTCATTTCTAGTAGCTCTTCCACTAAATTGTCCGTATTTTTGAAAAGCTTCAATATAATAATCTATTGGGGATTTATCTACGGCTACTGCATCGGTGCCAGCTATATTAGTAGTCTGTTTATCCTGATAGATTTGAGATATTTCTTGTAGCTTGTCCGTATTTTGTTCAGTATTTTGATTTGTAATTTGATCTATATTTTCTTGATTTATATTGCTATCTTCCATATTATTGATTAATTATTTTGATACTATTTATATTGTAATACTTTTATTTGATTTTGGCACAATTTCTACACTTCATCTGGGATAAAGTTTTCAAAAATTATATTATCGCAGGCATCTTTGAGTTTTGAATAGTCTGTTTGGTTTTTGATAGTCCAAGATAAGATGGGAGTATTTAGTTTTTTATATTTGTTTATAATATATTTAGATATACAGTTTTTATCCATTGCAATAAAATGAGGTCTGCTAAAAAAGTTAAATACTATCTCTTTTAATAATAACTTAGTCATTTGATTTAGTTTTTTATTCTTCAAATCTGTATGTAATTGTCCTCTAATTATATGTGGAGCATTTTTTGCAAACCAACCAATTGAAAAAGGATTAAAAGATTGTATGGCAATATCCCCTTTATAATTTTCTAATTCCTGCACAAGTAATTTTTCTAATTTTCCAGCTTTATTTCTATTCTTAATATCTATTAGAATTGGGACTTTGCCTTGTACTAGCTCTAGGACATCAGCTAATAATGGGATTTTATAGTCTGAATTTAATAGATTTAGTTCTTTGATCTCTTCTAAAGTACATTTCTTAATCAACTTATTAAGACCACATATTCTTTGTAATTTATAATCATGAAAGACTACAATATGATTGTCTCGGGTTAATTGTATATCTAATTCTATTGGTAATTTGAGTTTAATGGCTTTTTTGAAGGCTGGTATTGAGTTTTCTGGGATATTGCAATCATTGGAATGCAGTCCCCTATGAGCTATGGGCTTAGATAAAAATTTTTCTAACATATTCTAATCTGAATTTTTATTTATCACTATAATTTTATTATATCTTAAAAGTACAATTTTACCAAATCTACCCCTTACTAAAAATAGGTTTTTGTGGGATAATAGATTAATAGTATTTGAAAATTATATTATGGCAAAAAATGCTTCTGTTCAAGAAAAAGAAGGAGAAATATCTGATATTTATACTCCACAACCTCATAATAAGGGAGAAAATATTCCTATTCGAGAGAAGTTAGAAACAATTATTGCTGAGTTACCTCAGGATAAATTGACTTTAGCTGAAATTAGAGATATTTTAGGTCGAGATGGGATGTTATTATTAGTGATTTTGTTAACTGTAGTATTTTTAATTCCTGTATCTATCCCTGGAGTTAGTACTATTTTTGGTGGTACAATTCTATTAATTGGTGTCAGTATTTTATTTGGTTGGGATTTGTGGCTACCTAAGCAATTTTTGTCAAAAGAATTACCAGCTTCGGCGCTAAAAAAGGCTTTTCACAAAGGTCTCAAATGGCTAGTTAGATTAGAAAAAATTAGTAAACCTAATCGTTTAATATGGCTAACTAGTGGGAATATCGCTCATATTATTAATGGACTATCTATCATATTAGCAGCGATTCTACTTATGGCACCTTTTGGATTTATACCTTTTAGCAATACTGTCCCTGCTATTGCACTGTTATTCTATGCTATTGGGCTATTACAAAAAGATGGTGTTAGTATACTCTGGGGACATATATTCAATATAATTACAATTATGTACTTTGCTATACTAATCTCTGGTGGATGGATTGCAATATTAGAGTTAATAAAATATCTCAATATAATATAATTTAACATCTATTGACAAATAATAGAAAAGTATTAGAGGGTATGCTAAGATCATAGTGTACCCTCGTTTTGGTGTATGTTTATACATCAGGACTTTCACCCCACACTCTAGCCAAGCCAATGTAAAACTCTGCCCCCCTTTAAGAACAATGTCTCAAATTACCGAGGAAGATGCTATTATCAATTTTTTGAGTCAACGTGGTGGTTCAAAAACTTTAGATGATAAAGTAGTTGAACTACTTACAATTTACTCTGAGCTAAATAGAAAACCACCTCCTCATTTTCCCAAACTAGTTAAAGCTGCCTATGTCATTAGAGCTAAAAGAAAACTTCTCTCATAAAATTATTTACCGATTCTCAAAAAATTTCAACCGCAGGTCTCCTGCTACTATTGGTAGGAGACTTTTTATTCTAAATTATCTAAATATTCTTGAGCTATCTTAGTATAATTTTTCTTTTTCACATCTGGCATTTTATTATATTGAACTCCTATAAAGCCAAGTCTACCTTCTTTTTGTAATTTATCAAAATTCTTACCAACAAAGTCCCAAAATAAGGCGTCAAGAATAGGACTCCAATCCCCTTTTTTAAAATCACTCATTTTCAGAATATAGTTAGACGAGGCAATATAAGGCTTGGTGGTAAGTAATCCTCCATCAGCATATAGAGTCATACTATATACATTAGGCACCATTACCCAGTCATAGGCATCTATATACATTTCCATAAACCATTTATAGACTTCTTTTGGCTCAATTTGGCACAAATTCAGATAATTCCCGAATAGCATAAGTCTAGGAATATGATGAGTATAGGCATGTTTTTCGAGAGTCTGTATATGATAATCTATTGGCTCTATACCAGTATTAGATGTCCACATTGATTTTGGCATCTGTCTTGTAGATTTAAAATAATTGCTAGTTCGAATTTTCTTGCCTTCCAATATATACAAAGCTCTAATATACTCTCTCCATCCAATAATTTGTCTAATAAATCCTTCGGCTGAGGCCATAGAGACTTCATTATTAGCTATAAATTCT
>CAZYEN010000038.1:0-52492 GCA_964646465.1 uncultured Candidatus Saccharibacteria bacterium
TAATGCAATTGTTTCACATCGTTTATATAAAGTTGCAAGGCAGACAAATTCTGTCGCGCTTGAAGCTGATGCCCTTCATCTGAAGACAGATGTATATACCTCACTGGGAGTAGCTGTGGGGTTGGGATTGATATTACTAAAAGTAATATCAATATAGTATTTTTAATCTCTTTCATTATTGTTAGAGTACTTAGTCTTTATATTAATAATTTTATTTTCCATTATACTTAGCTTTGAATTACATATTTTAGCAAGTTCCATACCTTTCTCAAATAATTGTACTCCCTTTTCTAATTCAAGAGCGTCATTATTTTCTAATTCTCGAGTCATTTGCTCTAGTTCAGTAAAAGCTTGTTTGAATGATTGCTCTGTTTTTTTCATATCTTTTATATAGATTTATATCCACTCCTCTGATTGTCTAGTTAACAATTCTCTGCGATATCTTTTATTAGCCAATAACTCTAAAGATACTTTCTCCATTCTAGATGACTGAGAACCCTTTACTATAATGATATCATCTGAAGTAATAAAGTCAACTATTTTTGTAGCTGCTTCATCAGAGTTTTCAAACCAATGATATAGACCTTTTGGATTATATTTATGAAATGTTAGTAGAATATCCTTAGCATCTTCACCAACACCTATACACACATCAACGATATCTGCTGCTAATATACCTATATCTTGATGGATAGCTTGTGACTCTGAGCCTAATTCCTTCATTTCACCTAAGATAGCTACCTTTCTAACTCCCTTTGCTTTCAATCTAGATATAGCATCTAAAGCCATAGCCATAGCAGATGGTGCGGCATTATATGTATCATCTATTAATAAAGTATCCTTCACCCCCTCTAAACATCTTAACCTTCCTTTTACAGGTACAGTTTTTTTAATTTGTTGAGAAATATCAACTAAATTCATTCCATCTATTAATCCAAGTGCGATAGATGGTAAAATTGAGTTAACCTGATGTTTACCTAAAACATAATCTACTTGAAATGGAATACTGCTTCCTTTATATTCAACCTTGAATTTCCCCTTAGGTACAATACTACTATAATAATTGTCCCATTGCTCTTCTGTATTCATAACTTCGATAGAAACCTTAAAGTCTGAAGCCTTAATATTAACATTTCCAAAACCAAAGGTAATCACATTATCCCTTTTACGATAAATTGACTTCAATACTGTATCATCTCCATCTATAATTAAAGTTCCATCTGATTTTAATGCCCTTAAAACCTTAGCATCTTCCTTAATTAATTGTTTTTTATCCTTAAATTGAGCTAAATGAACCGGATGTTCTCCAATAAATCCAAATACCACGACATCAAATTCTAGAAAGTCTTTTATAAATTCATCCATATCCCCAGGACTATCGACACCCAATTCTAAAACCCAAATTGGTGCAAATTCGCTATCCCCAAACCAAGATTTTGATAAAGCTTTAAATATAATTTTAACCCAAGCAAAAATATTTTTACCTGGAGATTTCTCATCCATAAAAGACAAGGTTATACCTATGGGGGTATTATAATTATCAATATTAGTTCCAACTGGACTGAATTGTTCCAAAAACAATACCATATTAGCTCTCATGCTAGTTTTACCAACATTACCAACTACACCTATAATAGTAGGCTTATATTTTTTTAATAGTTTTTTACTAGAATATTTTAAAATTTTGTATATAAGAGATTTCATATCAGTCTATATTATAGTTATTTATCTGGAGGTATAGCAAAGTAGTTTAATAAAAACTCATTGAATTCTTTCATTTTAGGAACAACTGAACCATCAGCAAACCTAGAACCCTGAGGAGTATCAAGAGATATAAGTAAAGTATACTTTGGATTGTCTAAAGTAGCAAATTCTATAAAGGACTGATAAGTTGGACCGCCGTTTTTAATATACTTTCCATCAACTAAAATTTGTCCTGTACCGGTCTTACCTCCTATACTATAACCTTCTACAGCAGCTGCTTTCGCAGACCCTTTCTCGACCACATCTACTAGCATCTGAGATAATTGTTTCGCACTTTCAGCAGACATGGATTGACCTTGTATCTCTGGCTCAAAAGTTTTTATCTCTCCATCTGGACTTTGAATTGATTTTACAATTCTTGGTTTAATCATTTTACCCTCATTGATTATACTATTGAATGAAGTTAGCATTCTAATTGGAGTCATAGGGATACTTTGTCCAAAGGATATATTAGCATAATCAATTTCTCTAGCATCCCTAGCTGATTTTGTTAAATTACGAACATCATTATTAACTTCTCCTGGCAAGTCAATACCTGTTTTATTACCTATTTGAAATTGATCTATAATACCTGATGCAAAAGCATCTCGACCTAATCTACGCTGAATAAAAATCATACCTAAATTCAAGGAATTTTCTAAAGCATAACTCATACTTTGTATTCCATAAGTCTTATTAGACCAATTTGAAACCTCTGATGCATTAATAGTTTCTTTCCCCTTATCATCATAAGTAGTGTTGGGAGTTATAACTCCTTTATCTAAACCAATGCCCACAGTGATTGGTTTAAAAATAGAACCTTGATCATAACGACTAGATACTAGTGGGTTTTGAAAAATTTGCACATCAGAAACTAAATTATACTCATTTATATCAAAAGTAGGATTTGAGGCCATTGCCAATATATCTCCTGTTTTAGGATCCATAATAGCGCCTAAAGCAACTTTTGTTTTATATTCTTTAGCTAATTCAGTTAAAACTTCTTCTAGCTTAAATTGTAAAGTATGATCAATAGTTAAGATAATGTTAGAACCATTTACTGCGTCTTTTTTATCGATTGCTGTATTAACTAACCAAACTCCTCGTCTATCTTTAGCCTCTACATTAGCATAACCATCTTCTCCTTTTAGAATATCCTCATAATACTTTTCAACCCCATATTGACCAGTTTTATCATTCTTAGAGACGAAACCTAAAACTTGAGATCCTAAAGTTTTTTCTGGATAATATCTAGTAGATTTTTTCTCCAGAATTAAACCTCTTAATTTTTTATCTTTAATAACATTAATAGTAGATTCTGGTACATCTTTAGCAAAAATATAGTATTTATTATCAGTTTTATTAAACTCTTCTTCTAATTTAATTTTGTCTATATCAGGAAAATTTTGCTCTATAAATTCTTTAATCTGAACCTTATTAGACTCTGTATTTTTACTTATAACATTGGAATCTATACCAATATCATAAGTAATTAGATTAGTAGCTACTGGGAAATCTGTCCCCGATTTCAGATTTTGAAAATATATAGTACCTCTATCTCCTAACAACTTGAACTTACCCTTATGTTGGTCATCAGCCTTAGCCTTATATACATCATATTCTAAAATTTGAATCTGAAACAATCTACTAATGACTATTAAAAACATCAAGAAAACTATCCCAACAAAGCTCCAAAATCTCCAATTTTCCTTTGCTGGCTTTCTAACTATTGTATTATTCCTTCGACCATCTCTTATCGACATAGGTTATTTTTTTACCAAAGCACCATTTTGGTCTAAATAAATATAATCTGATTTTTCCATAGCTATAATATCAGGATTAGACATAGCATTTCCAATAGAGTTATATTGAGCAATTTTAGTACTTAACTGTGTATAATCTTGTTTTACATCATCCAACTTTTTCTTTTCATCAGCTAAAATATAACTAGACACCCAAAGATCATTTATCTCAGCAATATAAACAACACCTAATAGAAGAGCTATGGAGATTAAAGTGTAAATTGGTTGTATTTTCATATAATTAGATTTTTTCAATAATACGGAGTTTAGCAGATCTAGATCTTGGATTCGCGCCCAATTCTATCTCAGAAGGGGTAATAGGCTTTTTAGTTAAAATATTTACAAAGCCTTGAGCTTTCCATTCACGAAAAGTATTTTTTACAATTCTATCCTCTCCAGAATGAAAAGAAACAATGACTAATCTACCAGAAGAATTCAGTAAATTCAAAGAAGACGCCAAAAGAGAGTTCAACGCTCCTATTTCATCATTAACTTCCATCCTTAAAGCTTGAAAAACTCTAGTAGCTGGATGAATTGATTTTTTTACAAATTTAGATGGGACGATAGATGAAATTAAATTTACTATTTCTGTAGTTGTAGTGATATTTCCCTTTTTACGCCCCTCTACAATTACTCTAGCAATTCTCCCAGAAAAAGGCTCGTCACCCAAATCTCTAAACAAATTAGCTAAATCTTCCTGCGAATATGAATTCACAATATCTGCCGCAGTAATACCATCAGAACTAATATCAAAGCGCATATCCAGCGGAGCATTATCTTTAAAGCTAAACCCCCTAGACATATCATCTAGTTCCATAGATGATAAACCTAAATCAGCAACAATACCATCGATAGTATTGATTCTTAATTCTGCCAATACTTGTTCAATTAGCCTAAAGTTACTATGTTTTAAAATAATTTTACCCTCACTCAACTGAGAAGATAATCTTGCTTCAACCAAAGATAAAGCATGTTGATCTGCATCAATACCAATTACTTTACCAGAACTGAGCTGATCTGCAATGACTTCTATATAGCCACCAAAGCCAACCGTTGCATCTAAATAAACTCCATTCTCACGAATAGCTAAACCCTGTATCGACTCATCTCTTAGAACTGGAATATGTTTTAAATCAGACATAATTATACCCCTAAATCTGCTAGTTGCTCTGCAATTTCACCAGACTCTGCCTCTGTTCGCTCTTTATAATTCTGCCATTCTGATTCATCCCAAATTTCCAATCTATCAAACAAACCTGTAATTACGACTTTTTTTCCTAAATTAGCATAAGCTCTAAGATAATCAGGCAAAACTATTCTACCTTGCTTGTCTAAAGAAACATCCATTGCTCCTGCTAACATTAGACGACTAAAAGCACGGTTATTATTACTACTGATTGGTAATTTACTCAATTTTGTAGCTAATTCTTTCCAAGATTCATAAGTATAAACCCAGAGACAGTTGTCCAAACCTTTGGTAACAACAAGACCAGCTTTCAAATCTTCTTGAAACTTTTTAGGAACTGCAAGCCGTCCCTTATCATCAATACTGTGGCTATATTCACCTATAAACATATTTATTCACCATTTATTTCCATTTTTTACCACTTTTTACCATTATACATACATTTTATTCCATTGTCAAATCAATTTTATCCACAATTTATAAAAATAAAAACCCAAAGTTATTTTTAGGTTTTTTATTCTAATTTATATATCTTAAGGACAAAAATTCATAGCTCTCAATATAATCCCTTGGGGGATGGCTCCCTACTATTAACTCTTTTAAAGAGATATTCGAAAGGAGACGCGGTGGATACAATTAATAATTACATTCTATCCATCCCCCGTCTTTCAAACTTTCACCTCCGATTGCCTCCCTTAGGGAGGAATGGTGACAGGATATTATAAATTAACTTTATTACTTTATAATTTGGACTTTAGAATATTTTTACAAAAAGTAGCACGATGTATATCTGATAGACCGTATTTTTGAATAGCTTTGATATGTTCCTTAGTACCATAGCCTTTATGTTTTTCAAAGAAATATTGAGGATATTCAGAATGATATTCAGTCATTAGATTATCTCTATAGACTTTTGCATATATAGAGGCAAGCGCAATGCTAAGATGCTTATTATCTCCTTTAATAATTGCTTGATGTTGATATTCTATCCCAATAGGAACAATATTACCATCAATTAAAACCCCAACTTTAGCTTCCAATGGTAGCTTTAATAAACATTGCTCTAAAGCCTCTAACCAAGCTATTTTAGTAGCTTCTAGTATATTAATGTTATCAATGGTATTGGATGATATGAGCCCCAAACCAATTGGATAGTGACTTTTTATAATATCATATATAGCTTGTCGCCTTGTTGCAGTTACTTTCTTAGAGTCTTGTGTGTATTTAAGTGGAGGCTGTTTCCAGATTTCAGCAACTAAATTATCTAGACTCAAAGCTATAGCCGCTGCTACTACTGGTCCTGCTAAGGTACCTCTACCCGCCTCATCTATCCCAATAATATAATCTAATTTCCAATTATCGATATATAATTTATCCCCAGTTTGTAAATTAGATACCATATTACAAAACTTTCAACTCAGTAAAAGCTTGTTTATAAATAGTCATAGCCTGTTTAGCTTTATTCTCAGTCAATACAAATTCTGTAGTATGAACTAAATGGTTTCTGAGTCTATGTACTTGCCAAACATTATCTATACTAGGAAGTTGTGAAACCGGAATAGCTTTAAGCCTCTCACCCATTGTAGAACCTGGTATAGTTAATTTTTTCAAAACTGTATCTAATAATTTATCTGCTTCTATAACAGCTAATTTATAATTAGCTTCATCACCGGAATCTAATCTTTTGATAATATTTTCCCATTCTTTAATTACCTTCAAACTATGGTCTAATCTTACTTCTGGAACTTTACGAAATCCAATGAATATATTATAAATTTTTTTTTGCCAAAAGTCTGTTTTAATAGCTAAATATACTATTAAGACTATCATTATCCAAGATACTATTCCTGATAGTATCTGTATTAATAAAAAGATATTATTAATTATTGAATTTACCATACCTAATATTATCTATAGCTTGAGCTAAAGTGAGTAGTTTCTGTTCTTGAAAGTGATTACTCATAAGTTGAAATCCTATTGGTAATCCAGAGGTCGACAAAGTAGGGACTGAAATTCCAGGTATTCCTGCTAAGTTCGTAGCTACTGTAAAAATATCTTCAAGATACATAGAAACTGGGTCATTAATTTTTTCTCCAATATTAAAGGCAGTGTGTGGACTAGTTGGAGTAATAATAGCATCGACTTCTTTGAATGCATTAATAAAGTCTTGTCTTATCATATTCTGCACTTGCTTAGCTTTACCATAATATGATGAATAATAGCCACTAGATAAAACATAAGTTCCTAACATAATTCTGCGTAGTGGTTCATTACCAAATCCTTTGGCTCTACTAGCTCTATATACTTCTTGTAAATCTTGGGAATTTTGTAATTCAGATAGACCATATCTAATACCGTCAAAACGAGCTAAATTGGTACTGACCTCAGCTGGCATAATAATATAGTAAGTTGGTACTGCATATTCTGTATGAGGCAAACTAATTTCAACAAATTCTACTCCTAAGGTTTTATAAGCTTCTATTACTTCATCTATTGCTTGTCTGACATCAGTATCAATTCCATCTATAAAATATTCTTTTGGAATACCTACTTTCATTCCTTTGACATCTGCTTGACTAATTTTTTCTACATCTAACAGATGACTGGAATCTAAATACACTGAGGTAGCATCCATATCATCCTTACCTTCAATAGCTTGTAGTATATGAGCTGTGTCAATAACTCTATGTGCAAAAGGTCCAATTTGATCTAAAGATGAGGCCATTGCAATTAAACCAAATCTTGATACTCTTCCATAAGTAGGTTTTAGCCCAACTATTCCTGTAAGTGAAGCTGGCTGCCTAATTGAACCTCCTGTATCTGATCCAATTGAAATGACTGCCATATCTCCGGCCACACTAGCAGCAGAGCCTCCCGAGGACCCTCCTGGAACTCTGTTGGTGTCAGCTGGATTACGAGTAGGCCCAAAAGCTGAATTTTCAGTAGATGCTCCCATAGCAAACTCATCTAAATTAGTTTTACCAACAAATATAGCTCCAGCTTCCTTTAGCTTAGTAATTACAGTAGCATTATAAGTAGCGGTATAGTTTTCTAACATTCTGGAGGAAGCAGTAGCTTTGTGGCCTTCAATTAAAATTGCATCTTTAACTGAGATCGGGATCCCTTCTAATAAACCTAATTTTTCTCCGCGAGCTAATTTAGCATCAATAGCTTTAGCTTGCTGTAAAGACTCTTCTACAAAGACTTCAGTATAAGAGTTGATTTCTTTATCTTTTGATTGAATAGCATTAAGTATATCTTCTACTACTTTTTTGACGGTAGTATTAGAGTTAATATATGATCGATGTAATTGTTCTATAGATGGCAGCATATTATTTTTTCAAAACTGATTTAACTACCAAATAACCTTCTTCTACTAATGGCATTTCTTGAATTATATTTTCTTTTATATTCTTATTAAATCTTGGGTTATTATCTAAGGCAATATCTTCTCTTAAGGTCTGAGTATGATATGTGGGTATAGTTTGTGATTCTAAGTCTAGACTAGTAAGAGTATTTACATACTCTAGAATGCTACCAAAGTCCTGATTCAACATGGAGTTTCTTTCCGAGGAAAGGTTAATATGAGCTAATTTAGCAATAGTATTAACATCGTAATCCATATTTTAATCTTTCAATAATAATTTGAATTCTTCTACCATATCTACTGGAGTAGGATCAATCCCATAAGATAATGCCAAATAATAAGCGGTCCAATCACCTATTAAAGTCATAGCTACAAGATTAGCTAATTTGTTACCAAAATCTGGTACAACTATATTACTTACAGACAAACCTCTACTTTCAAATAACTGTGTTAGTTTTTCAAATCTCTTGATATTACGAGAAGTTTCTACTTCATTTTGTAAAAATATAAACTGAAATTCAGCCTGTGGATTAGTAAATCCTACCATTTCATTATGATTAAGTTCTGGTATATAATTCCAAAAGCAAGGAGTTTTGGCATTTTCATTAATCTTAATTTTCCATAAATGAGCTGATAATTTATACTCACAAGTAGCATATATAACTGGTGTTTTACCCTTAATAATACTTGCCAAGGCCTCCCCTTGAGATTCAAATTCGTGAGGCTTAACGGAACTAACTAGACCTACAACTTTTTCTCTAGCACTCTTTGATAATACTCCGAATTGAATTAATACCTCAATAATAGCTTTTAGAATATAAAGAGTTGCATATCTTGGTTGGAAGTCTGGACTTGGGTTTGGGATTAATACATAAGGCTGATTAAGTTCTCGAGCCTTATCAATTAAAGCTCCTCCTGCAGCCATAGCAACTACTACTCTATTCTCAGCTATAGCATTTTCATAAGCTGAGAGAGTTTCCTCGGTATTACCAGAGTAACTAATAGCTAATATTAAAGATGTATCTGTAATATATTTTGAACTATTATAATCTCGATTAATATAAACTGGATATTGTGTCCCATCTTCGGTATATTGAGAAAATGTTTCTGAGAGTAATTCAGCTGGAAGTGCTGATCCGCCCATACCATTGATAATGATATTATCAAATTTTGATTGTATTGATATTGGCAAATTCTCAATACTATAGTCATAATTAATCTGATCTACAGCCTCTAGAATTACCTGTCTTAAGTTAAATTTATCTAATGTATTATTCATATATTATCTATATTTTTGATTGTACTTATTTAGTATAGCACAGAATTTTTAAAAAGCTACCTTGAAGACATCATCAAAGTTTTCAGCTAGAACAAAGTCAATATCCTGTTTTATATTAGCTGGAATTTCTTCCAAATCAGCTTTATTTGCCTTTGCTATAATAATAGTCTTAATTCCTCCTCTATGAGCTTCTAAAACTTTATTTTTTAAACCTCCAATTTTTAGAGCCTTACCTCTAATATTAATCTCCCCCGTCATTGCTACAGTTCTCTTAACCTTTTTCTTAGTTAAAGCGGATAGAATTGAAGTTGCAATAGCAAGCCCAGCTGATGGACCATCTTTTTGCACTGCTCCAGAAGGGATATGTACATGAACAGTATGAGATTTTAAAATTTTCTCATCAATGTTATATTTCTTAGCATTGGCTTTAAGATATGAGAAAGCTGCTTGTACGGACTCTTGCATAACCTTAGTTACATTACCAGTTACTTGTAAATGTGGTTCTCCTTTGAAAATATTGGTTTCAATCATCAATAAAGCTCCTCCATAAGGATGCCATCCTAAACCTGTAGCTACTCCAACTTCATCTTTTTGATTAATTTTACTTTCCTCATATTTCTCAGCTTTGAGATATGTCTCAAGATTTTCAGGCTTGATGGTAAGACTAAACTTCTTATCTCCTGTTAATAGATATTCTTTAGCTACCTTACGAGATACTTTGTATAGTTCCCGTTCAAAACCTCTAAGACCAGCCTCAAAAGTATATCTAGTAATAATAGCTTTAATAGCTAAATCTGTGAATTTGAGCTGTTTTTCAGTAAGACCACTTTTTTTCAAGACTCTAGGAATAAGATATTTTTTGGCAATATTAAGTTTTTCTAAATCAGTATATCCACTGAATTCTATTATTTCCATACGGTCAAATAGTGGCTCTGGTATTGAACCTAAATCATTAGCTGTTGTGATGAAAATAATATCTGACAAGTCATATTCGGTGTCTAAATAATGGTCAACAAAAGCATTGTTTTGAGCTGGATCTAATACTTCTAATAATGCAGCTGATGGATCTCCTCTAAAGTCTGATCCTAATTTATCTATCTCATCCAACATAAAGACTGGATTAGTAGTTTGTATATTGCGAAGACCTTGTATAATTCTACCTGGCATAGCCCCAACATAAGTACGACGATGCCCTCTAATCTCAGTTTCATCTCTTACTCCTCCTAGAGAAACTTTCACAAATTCTCTACCTGTGGCTTTTGCTATTGACTCTCCAATAGATGTCTTACCTGTACCTGGAGGTCCATAAAAACACAAAATTGTACCTTGTGGTTTTTTGGTTAATTGCTCTACAGCTAAATACTCTGTAATTCGCTCCTTAGCCTCATCTAAACCATAATGCTCTTGCTCTAAGATTGCCTCAGCTTCTATAATATTTCTCTTAACTCTAGCTTTTTTATGCCAAGGAATACTTACTAATACTTCTAGGTAATTCTGTATATATGCGCTTTCTGGTGAAAATGGAGGCATTTTTTCTAAACGAGATAGCTCATGCATAGCTTTTTTAGAGACTTTAGCAGGCATTTTAGCAGATTTTAATTTTTTCTTTAATTCTGCATATTCTCCTTGCTCTGAGCTTACACCTAATTCCTTCTCTATGGCTTTCATTTGTTCTCTTAACATTGCTTCTTTAGCAAATCTACCAACTTGTTTTTGAGTTTCTTTCTGAACTTTTTGACCAACCTCTAATATTTCTCTTTCCTTGGTGATATAAATATTAATATGTTTTAATCTTTCTACTAAATTAGTATTCTCCAATAAATTTTGCTTTTCTGAATTTTTAATAGATAGAATAGAGGTGATTAAGTAAGATAAAGTAACTGGATCGATATTATCGTTGATAATTTCATTCATCACTGAGAGTGGGATTGAAACTCCCATATTAACAATATCCCTGAATATATTAGTAATGCTTCTAATTAAAGCCTCAACCTCTATATTAGATTCATATTGATCCTGTTCTAATACGCTATAATGTGCTTTCAATCCTAAATCTGTATCATCAATTTGATTAATCATAGCAGGTTCCAACCCCTCCACTAATACACCCGTAGGTCCTTCAGGCATTCTCCAAACCCTAATAATTTTACCAACTGTACCAATTTTATATAAATTTTCAATAGTAATATTATGATCATCAGTCCTTTGAAATACAAAAACTGGATTAATATCATTATCCATTGCATCATTTAATGCCAAAAGAGATTGCTCTCTCTCAAAAATCAAAGATACCACCTCATTTGGAAATAAGACTTTATTCTTTAATGCAATGAGAGGAACTATTTTTACTAATGTATCTTTCATATAATAAATTTAGGAATTAACTTTAAAATAAATGGCATAATCTTGGTCTACAAATTCACAAAACTCTGTAATATATTTATGTACCAAGTCATAATAATCACTAATCTCTAGTTTTTCTTTAGCTACAACATATAGCATTTCAGGGAAATCAAAGTATTTATTGATAATCACAGGATTATGTAAGATGGAAAAAATTTTTTCTTTATCTATATCTTCTAGATCAAAATCACTACTAGATTCCCAATCAAATTCTCCGTCTTGCCAAATAGCTGGATCTATATCAGTCAATTTAGTATGAGACAAAAATACATCTGTCACTCCATTTGAAAGGTCTTCTAAAATATGAAAACTCATTACTTTCACTATTGTACTCTTATACTCATATGGTATATATTATATCTTATATTAAAGGATAAGACAATAGCTCTTAAGTTAATTTTACTTTTGTAGTCTATTAGATATATCTTTCACCCTACGACTAGCCAAAGTATCATTTGGCTTTAATTTCAACACATATTGAAATGATTCTAAAGCATCTTTATAATTTCTCATATCTACATACAAATCACCTAGTTTTTTATATGCTTCTATATCTTTTGAATTAGCAACAATTCTATCAATATATCTTTTTTCCATGTATTCATAATAATATGTATCGGATATATCATCTGATTTCACATCAGATATTGCATCTACTTCTGAAAGCAATTGTTCTACAAAGTCAGTAGCTTTAGTCTCTGGATTTATAATTTCTTTTAATTTTTCAGGCTTATAATCGATTTCATTATCTGAAATAGTAGTTACACCAAAATGCTCTGCTTCGAATTGAGAAGTATCTATTTCTGGGGAAATATGCTCTTTTTTTTGATTAGCTTCCAACTCTTGCTCTTCTAAATCTCTACGAACAGCCTCTTGTATAGAGTTTTCTTTTGCCTTAATTTTTTCAATCTGCTTTTGTTTATACTGAATAATTATTTGATTAATATTCTGCATTTGTTGATTAAAAAATTGATATACTTTACTAAGTAAAACAGCAAATTGAATTTTAGACTTAGATTTATAACTACTATCATTTACAACCTCCTCAACTTCTTGAGGGATAGCATTAAAATCTGTAATAGAACCTTCTGTTTCATATATTTCTGGACCTATATCCGAAACATATGAAAGTTTCTTAATTAAAAAGAATAATCCTATACTTAAAAATACTATTAAAATGACAATAATTATAGCTGTTGTCATAGCTTATTTAATTGAAATTAATTTAAATTTATAAAGAAATTTTTCTAAAAGACTTAATTTGAATGTTTTCACCCAATACTCCAATTTTGCTTTTCAATAGTTCTGCAATTGTAAGATTGGGATCTTTAATATAGCTAGAGTCTAATATATCTTGAATTGTTGCATCTTCTGCAATCATAGCTGTAATATGCAATGCTATGTTTTGAGCCAATTCTCTAAAATCATCATTACGAGCTACAAAGTCAGTTTCACAAGCTAAAGCAACTAAAGCAGCTGTTTTACCATTATGTACATAAGTACCAATAAAACCCTCTCCTGTTTCTCTATCAGCTTTTTTCTCAGCCTTTTCAGAATATCTAGATTGCAGCAATTCTTTAGCTTTATCAAAGTCGCCAGACGATTCTTCCAAAGCTTTTTTAGCATCCATCATTCCAGCACCTGTGATTTGTCTTAATTTAGCAACATCTTGAGCAGTAATCATAGTTGTTATTCTTTATTGTTAGATTTATTCTCTGGAGCTTGAGCAACTCTTTTAGCTTTTGCTTCAGTAATAGTCTGAGCTACTAAATTATAAATATATTGAATTGAGCTGATAGCATCATCATTGGCAGGTATAATATAATTGACTAATTCAGGATTGGCATTAGTATCAGCTAGGGCAATAACTGGAATATTCAAATCCCTAGCTTCTTTGATAGCTAAAGAATCCTTCATTATATCTTGTACAAATACAGCTCCAGGAAGTCCTCTTAAGTCTTTAACTCCTGCAAAAATTTTATTACCTTTTTCTACTTTATCTGAGAAAACTTTTCTTTCTTTCTTAGTATAAGATTTCAACTGATTAGCTTCTAACTTTTCTTCCAATACAACTAATTGTTTCACTCTCTTATTAATAGCTTTGAAATTGGTAAAGATTCCTCCCACCCATCGCCTAACCATATATGGCATACCCGTTTCATCGGCAATACTCTTTACAATAGGAATGGCTTGCTTTTTGGTAGACACGAATAGAATGTCTTTTCCTGAAGATACAGTTTCAGAAATAAAGTCAAGGGCAGTTTCTAACTTTTCTTTAGTAGTATTAAGGTCTATAATGTGGATAGAATTTTTACTTCCATATATATAGTCTTTCATTTTAGGGTGCCATTTGGAGGTATGATGTCCAAAGTGTACACCTGCTTTTGCCATATCTTCAAGAGAAATTGTGGGGCGTGTATTTACCATAGCTATTGTTAATTATTACTAAGTATATAAATTAAGTACATATTATTTGTATATTATACTACATTCAACAACTTAAATCAAGTGTTTGTATATTTAATCTAATTCCTATACTTACTAATATTAGCTATGATACCAAATAAGGCACAAAAGACTATTGTAGAGCTGCCCCCAGCACTTACTAAAGGTAATGTCACACCTGTTACTGGAGCTAATTGAATTGTAGTGGCTATATTAATAAAGGTTTGGAATGAAATCCATGTCGCACCACCAATAAGGATATATCGACTAAACTCATCAAATACTCTAGTATGTAGCCATAGAATTCTCCAGATAATAAATAAAAATAATATAACCAAAATAATAGCTCCTATAAATCCTGATTCTTCTGCGAAAACCGCAAAAACAGAATCGGTACTAGCTTCTGGTAAATAAAAGAATTTTTGTCTACTTTCTCCTAAGCCCAATCCTGTCAAACCACCTGATCCTACTGCTATCAAATTATTTTCAATTTGTCTTTTGTCATCTTGAGTAGCATTTTCTGGATTCAAAAAAGTAAAAAGTCTAGTCAGACGAAAACCCTCCTTAGATATAGCTACTATACCTACTATTAAAACTATAGTCATAAATATCCCTATAAATCTAAATTTGAGTTTAGATTGAAATAAAATACTAGCTGAGATAACTAATAAAATAATTCCATTACTAAGACTAGTCTGTACCATTATAACTATACCTGCTCCTATACCAATTATAGAACTGATTAGTATAAAAACTCCAATATTATTAATTTTTTTACCTAATTGAGTTAATAGTGCTGCCAAACATAATATAATAGCTAATTTTAATATTTCAGATGGTTGAATTCTAACCCCAGCAATATCTAGCCATCTAGTAGCCCCCTTTACCGTTACTCCAAATTGTGGTATTAAAACCATTATATTTAACCCTATTGCTATTATCCAACCAAATATAGCAAATTTTTTAAATAAATTAAATTTAAGATTCGAAAAAATAAAAAATATTAAAAGTCCAGGTAAAACTCCTTTTACTAATTGATTTACTACCTCATAATAAACATAGCCATAAGTATTGTTAGAAATTGGACCACTAGCTGACTGTAGAATAACTAACCCCACTAATAATAATATCCCTACAGATATTAAAAACCAAGAATCTATACCTTTTAATTTGAGATGCTGTCTCATTTTATTATAAATTATCTTTTTTAGCTTGAATTAATGCTGTAAACTTGTCTCCCCTATCAAACTCATTCAAAAACATTCCAAAACTAGTAGCACCTGGAGAAAACACGATTCTTTCTCCAGCTTCGGCTAATTCAAATCCGAGATTAACTGCTTCAGCTAAAGTTAAGACATCATAAATATTTACTTTGGATATATATTTTTTAATCAAAAGACTAGCTGAACCGGGCAAGAGCACAATCGCCTTCAGATTATTACAAGAATGCTTATCCAAATCTGAATAATCCAAACCTTTATTTTCACCACCACAAATCAAGACATAAGGCTTATCCTGAAAAGTATCCATAGCTACCATCAAAGCGACTGGCATAGTGCTAGTAGTGTCATTGATTATTTCTACTCCATTAATTTCTCCTAGTGACTGCTGTCTACCTTCAATTCCATTAAAGGATTTTAAAGCTTGAATTAAATTATATTTATCAACTCCTATGATATTAGCAACTCCAATTGCTGCCATAACATTATACTGATTATGCTCACCAAAAAGTGGTATATCTTGTATATGAATAATTTTATTATTTTTATGTACAATGTAATTATCATCATCTATATGGAGAGTAGCATTTTTGTCTTCTATAGAATATGTTGTTAATTTAGATTTTATTTGAGTTGATAAATTAGCAATTCTCTCATTATCAATGTTAAGTACAGCAAAGTTATTTACACTTTGAAAGGCTACAATATGAGTTTTAGATTCAAAATAATCTTCAATGGATGAGTACCTGTCTAGATGATCTGCAAAAAATGAAGTAAAAACTCCAATATGTGGAGAATACCTAATACTATCCAGTTGGAAACTAGATAATTCTAATACAATGTAGCTATCTTTTTGTATTTCTGATAAAAGATTAAGTATTGATTTTCTAATATTTCCTCCGAGTAAAACTTTATCTTTACCATAAAAATTACTCAATATATGATAAATTAAAGCAGTAGTAGTAGATTTACCTCTAGTACCTGTAATACCTATGACAGTTGGTGGCTTTTCCAAAGAATCAATATGCTCAAAAAACAGCTCAAAATCAGTAGTTATAGATACTCCTGCTTTTCTAGCTACTTCCAAATAAGGAGAGTTATTTGGTACTCCTGGATTTTTTATAATTATATCAACTTTAGTATAAGATTCAATATTTTGCTCTCCTAAAATATATGTAATCGGAGTATTAGTAGATAAGGCATTAATTTGATCAATAGTTGGCTTCAGAATATCAGCATCTTTAGAATCTGTAATTACTAACTCTGCGACTTTCTTAGATAGAGCGTATTTCACCGAACCAAGCCCCCCATCATTGAGACCCAACCCCATTACCATTACTTTTTTACCTTGCAACTCCATATAATCAAACCTTAATAATTTTACCACCAAGATGAATAACGTCCCCATCTCTAAGGGCAATTTCTCCATTAATAATAACCATATCTATACCTGTAGAATATTGTATGGGTTGCTGAAAATTAGCACAAGAGTTGAGTTTTGTAGGATCTAATATAACAATATCTGCATTCATATTCTCTCTAATTATTCCAATCTCCACCAACCCAAAAGTTTTTGCTGGTATAGAGGTGATTTTTGGTATAGCTCTCTGCCAATCTAATTGACCTGTCAAAACAAAATCTTGTAAGAACTTAGTAAAAGCTCCAAAAGAACGAGGATGTTCGTAATTTTTATATTTAATCAAAGTATCATCATATCCTGCAGAATCTGATCCAACCATACTATTATTAAAATTAATTAATTCTTGCATATGTCTATCTGAAATAGAATCTACGATGACTCTAGCCCTACCTTCCGAAGCAATGACTAATTGTATAACAGCATCTTCCACACCCAAATTTTGATTTTTAGCTATCTCCACTATACTTTTACCGATAATAGATTTATTCATTGGACTATCTGAGACGATAATACGAGTATAATCATAAGAATTAGATTTCATTTCTTGAATTAATTTAGACCTAATATTACTATCTTGTAAATTTTCTAATAATACTTGCCTTCCTCCCACTGCCACCCAACCTGGTAATAACAAATATGCTACAGTATTATTAGCAGTATATGGGAAAATATCAAAGGTCAAGGGCAAATTATCTAATATGGCCTGATTGAGTATTTCATTAATTTCTTTAGCATATTTCCAATTTTTTCTACCTAGAATTTTAAGATGATTGATATGAGTTTTTACCTTTGTATTAGATACTATATCAATAATTTCTTGTATAGATTCAACTACCTTTTCTCCATCATTACGACTATGAACTGTTAAAATTTTATTGTATTTTTTGATAATATTAGCTAATTGCAATAATTCTTTTTTATCCACTGCCTGCATATGGGAAAAAGCCAGTCCCATAGAAACTCCAATGGCACCCTCTTCTAAAGCCTGAGCAATAAGCTTAGCTATAATTTTTAATTCATCATCAGTGAGAGCCCTATTATCATCACCGATCAGACCTCTTCTGACTGTATCATATCCAACTAAACTACCGAAATTGGGTGCAAAAGACTTGTTTTTTAAGATAGTCAAATATTCCTTAAAAGTATGCCAGTCTATATTAATATTAGACATATCAGTCCATTTTTGAATTGAAGCAATAGCAGAGTTACTAATTAAAGGTGCAAGAGATGCCCCACAATTACCTCCAACTAAGGTTGTAACTCCTTGGGTAATTAAACTTTTCTGTGTTGGGGCAGAAAATAAAGTTAGATAAGTATCTGAATGATTACTAATATCAATAAATCCAGGTGTTATGATTTTATCACTAGCTTCAATCTCAATATGAGATTTATATCCATTATCTTTAGAGGTTATTTTATGAATTTTACCATTTTTTATAGAAATCGTACCTTTATAAGGCTTATTACCTGAGCCGTCTACAATTAGTCCATTTTTTATAATAATATCATACATAATTATAAGCCTAACAAGCCAATAGTAAGTCCAATAACACTCATAACTAAAGATATAATCCAAAATCGCATTACAATTTTAGTCTCTGGCCACCCCAGCGCTTGAAAGTGATGATGAATAGGAGCTGCTAAAAATATTTTCTTTTTTAAAAACTTTTTAGATATAAGTTGTATAATTGATGATAACCCCTCTACAAAGAATAGAAAGCCAATAATAGGTAATATAACTAGAGAATTAGTCAACATTGCTCCAACTGCCAGAACAGCTCCCAAAGCAAATGCACCCGTACCTCCCATAAAGAATCTGGCTGGATGGATATTAAACCACAAAAAAGCAATCAGAGCTCCAATTAAAGTACTCATAAATATGGCTAAAGATATATTACCCTGTACTAAAGCCAAAGCTGACAAAACTCCCAATGGAGGTATAATAGAGCCAGCTAAAAGCCCATCCAAACCATCAGTGATATCAACAGCATTCATAATAAAAACAACTAGTACGATGAACACAGGTATATACCAAATCCCTAGCTCCACATCAGTTGGCAAACCAAGTAATGCCCCTCCAGGAATATGGAAAGAGGTCCAATTCAGCTTAAAAGTAAACCAATAAGCTCCAAAACTTGCAATTAACAACTGTAATCCCAGCTTTAGTTTAGCTCCTAAACCTTTAATTTTACCAATACCACGAATATTAGCAATATCATCAATAGATCCTAATAGACCTGCTGATACCAAGAAAGCTAACGGTAGAAAGGTCTCTTCTCTTGTTAGATTAAAAGATAAAGTCAAAACAGCCGTAATAATCCAAAATAATATACCAGCCATAGTAGGAGTACCTTGTTTATGTTGATGGAATTTATTAAAAATAGGCACGGCTTTATTATCCCAGGTCTCTTCTCTGATGTTTTTACCCAATTTAGTACGGAATAGAAAATCAGTCAAAAACGGAGTAAATATAATCCCAATAACAAAAGCTAAAACTGCAAATCCAAAGATTCTGACAACTGCTATTACTGTATCTATATCTTGAATATAATCCATATATATTTATATTAAGTGCTAAATATAGTATATCAAATATAAACTGTAAATACAATATAAATATTTATTGCAATTGATCTAATTTGAGACGAGCTGCCTCAGCATTCGGGTCTAACTCTAAAACTTTTTTATAATTCTGAATTGATAAATCATTTTTCTTCTGGATCTCATAAATCTCACCTAATTTAAAATATACATTAGTGTATTCGGGGAAAGCTTCTAATAGTTTATTATAGTAAGTCATTGCTTCATCATATTGACTGTCATTTTGATAAGCTAATGCTAAATTATAAACTAAACCTTGATTAGCTACTAAATTTTTTTCTATAGTTGCATTTATATATTTATTCAAAATATCAATCTGTTCTTTATACTCTTTATTTATAGATAATAAGTCATAATAACTTTGGTAAGCATCCACAAAGAATATATTTTGTCCCAAAACAAAGTTAAAAATAGACTTAGCTTGATTGATTGACTCCAAGTTCAATTCTTTATCTTTCTGAGCTTTAATTTTATAATATTTAGCTTCATACAAACTCCAGTAAAGTGAATTTGGTTGCAAATTCTTACCCTTATTTATTAGAGATAAATATTCATTCTCATCAATCTCACCATATGTATGAACTATAGAATATAAATTTAATTGCCAATATATAACTCTAGTATCTGATGGAGAATTTTGCTTATATTGATCTATTATATCCTGAACTTCATTAATTTTACCTTGTAATTTAATTTGCTTATCAACATCTATATTCTGACTTTCTAATTGCTGCTGAGACAATGTTAATAACTCAAATGCATCTTGATTAATTTGTTGAATAGCAAGAGGGATATAAAGATTAGTATAATCAATAATATAAGGAGATTTTAAGCTTGCTTGTTTTAATAAGTCCATTCTTTCTATTAAATTATCTTGTGCTTGGCTTGCCCTTACAATATACTCTTGAGATTGGATAATATTATAAAATTTGATAGAGACAAACACAGAAATTGCAATACTCAATAATAGACTAAATGTCAATAGAGAAGAAATTGAGTATGGTATTTTATTAATATCGAGATTAAGCTTTATTATTGGATTAAAATATTTACTGAAAACATTGCTCCACATAACCAAAACTAAAATTAATAAAGTTTTTGTTATCACGGTGAATGGTATTAAAAACAAGCCAACTATAAAAATGACCAATATATATGTTTCAATTGGAAGTTTTCTATAAATTAACAACATTCTAATAATTGATCCGATAATCCAAATCGAGAAGAGTATAAACACAATATTAGGAATTAGTCCGTTCTTAACTAATAAATTAAAAATTTCATTATATAATGTCTCAAAACTAAAGTCTGTTATTTGTGTTTCGCTGATTGATGGAGTGAATTTATTCCAGGCATACATTATATTTCCTTTACCAAACCAAATATCAGATTGTATACTTTGCTTTGCAATAGACAGACTAGTATTTAAATTAGGTATAGTCAAAGTAGTATATTCTGGGAATGTGTTATTATTTTGAAAGGGTCTAATTATCATTAAGGATAATAACAATATAACCACAATTCCGTATCCAAATGAAAATCTACTAACAAAAAGTCTATTCTTAGAGTTATTATTTTTTAATAATTTATTAATATGAATAATAGTATTTACAATTAAGGCAACAATAGTCAAAATATACATCATATAAACAGGAAGTCTAATCAGTATCAATATATGTATAAAAATTGAAAAATAATATATAAGACTCAAAGGTTTATATAATTTATCTTTAATGTTAATCTCAGATAATACGATAAAAATAATATTAAAAACAACTAAACTAAGAAATGACAACTCTTGAGGAGACTCAGTGAGCCAATTATTAGAAGGCTGTAATCTATTTAAAATAGATACCTTAGATAGTATACTAGGAATATACATTAAAATTACAGTTACAATTTCTGCCACTAAAGTTAATATAGCTACAGTAAAATATATGATTTTAATAAACTTACTCTCTAAAAATAATTTCAAAATTAAATAGAATAAAATTAAAAATCCAATAAATACGCCTGAATCAAAGATTCTTATGGAACTTCCCCAAAAAGTAATTATATTAGGATTCAGAAGAGACAATGACAATATAGTAATACCCCAAATAATAAGAATAATATCGCCTAACCCAAATTTAACACTATGTTTTATAAGTCCAAATATCCATAATATACTAGATAAAACTAAAAATCCTGATACTCCAAATATAAATGTTATAGACTTCGGTAATTGCCAAATATTGCCCCACTCTACAAAAAATATTCCAGATAAAACGCCTAAAAATATTATAATATATCCAGTAAGTATCCACTGATACTTAGAAAAATTTTTATTATCTATCCCTACATTAGAATTTTTTTTTAAATTTGTTCTTTGAATTTCTTCATTTGTCTTGATCTTATTTATTTTAAAAGCATCTACAGATTTAGGAGACTTTATTGAGATCTTATTTTCAGCATCTAATTTTAAAGTTTTTCTATTTTTTAAATAACTTAACATATCTTAATTTAAATCCTAATTATATAATCTATATTATCATTTATATATAACTGACACAAACATTAAGTATATAGTTGTTTGTTTAATAATTTTATTTAAAAATCAGTCACAAAAATTTTAAAGTTACCACTATCTGGATCTTGAGCAATACCTGAGCTATTATTAAATCTTATAGTAACTGTGTTAGTAGCACTTACCCAAGCTGTATAATTCAAATTAGCTGCAGGCATGCTACTATTAGGAATACCTATTGAAACTACATCACTCAAAGCGGCTCCAGTGACGGAAACAGTCAAGTCACTGAATGTTCCAGAATTAGTAGATGGAAAGTCTAATGTAGATGTCGCTGTAAGTCCCTGATTAATAGTTTGTCTAATATTACTATTAGTGGTTAAGAATAAATTAATACCATCCCATTCTAAGGCACCTGCCTCTGGTGTGGATAAATTAGTACCTGCAGTAAATTTAAGTGGTGATGAGTTAGCAGTAGCACTACCAGCTGGTAGCTGTAGGCTGGATGTGGGATTGGATATAGAGCCGATACCAAGACGACCATTATTTAGTAAAGTAAGTGCTGTTGAATAACCTAAAGCATTTCTATCAAAATTAAAAGACAGAGCTGAGGTTGGATTATTCCCACTAGTAGGTACATTTTCTATTGACCAGTTCATAGTGTTTGAAGCTGGTGTACCACCTGTATTCCAAGCTGTTCCAGATAATCTAAGTCTTGGTGATCTCTGAACAGGAGCAGAAGATGTAGATGGAGTGGTGTTAGTAATAATTGATCCATCAGTAGATGTATTTAAAATATTAGTTCTGGTTAGAGTACTAGTAGTAGAAGCTGACAATGTACTGGAAAAAACACCAGAAGTTGCTGACAATCCTCCAGCCACAGTCATAGCACCATTACTATTAATTGTTAATCTAGTTGTATAGTTTGAATTATTAATTGAACTTGCAAATATTAAATTAGAAGTGGGATTAGTAGAACCCTGAACTGGCTGTAAGAAAGCTATAAATGAAGTATCTTGACTTGAAACTGGAGTTGTAGCAAATCCAGATCCACTCCATCTTATTGTTGGAGAAAATTGCTGAGTACCGCTAATAGCAGGAGTTTTATTTGATAAAGAGATACCAGATTGAGCATATGATGGGGTAAAAACAGGAGATCCTAAAGCATTAGTATTAACATTTAGTTTGGAAAGAGGGATATTATCACCAATAACAATATTTCCGTCTCCAGTAATCCTCATCCTTTCAGTTGCACTATTTCCAGTGAATACTAAACTTCCTGATGAATCTAGAGCTAAGGTATTGTTACTCGTACCTCCGTTAGCAGATACTAATCTTAATGAATTAATGGCGGACATAGCTGAGCCGATTCTCTTACGAGGACTGAAAATCTCTTCATACGAACCATTAGCATCAGCGTCTAATTGTAGTTCTACCCATAGAGAATCTTCATTGATAGAGCTAAGAGTTGTATTTTGACTTCCTAATAAAGTTTCAAATTTACCATCATTAATAGATATTAAAGGGGATACCAAGCCAGAATAAAGTGTGCTTCCATCCCTAATTTCTTCATATATTGATGTCCCTCCAGAAGATACATTGTATATCAAAAATTTAACCCTATATCCACCGTCAGATAACAAGGTACCATCATTCTTAATGATGGTACCTGAATATGGAATTTGAGGATTGATTCCAGTACCTGCTAATACTGTATTGTAACTTAATAAACTTAAAAAGAATCCAAATATTAAAGATAATGCTAGTTTAAAGGCCAGCTCGTATTTAATTTTTATATTTAACATATTATTTCTAGATTTAAACAAATTCATTGTCTATTAATATTTATTTAATTAACTATATATTATATATATGTATGTATAATATCATTTATAAAAAATAAATTCAATATAAAAATTGTGTATAACTTTGTATTGACAAGTTCATTTATATAAATTAATATATAATTATCATTAACATTAATCAAAAATCATATGAATGTATACTCTGATTCTCAAAGAAAAGGTTTTACCTTACTTGAGATCCTATTGGTTATAGCTGCTATAGGTATCTTAGCTGCTATCGTTCTAGTTGCTATTAACCCTAACCGTCAATTAGCTCAAGCTCGTAATGCTCAAAGAAGATCTGATGTCAATACTATTGTAAATTTTGTGTATCAGTACTCAATTGATAACAGTGGAACATTACCAACAGGTGTTGATAATACTCTTAAAAACATCATCTCAAGTGCCAGCACTACATCTTGTACAATTATAGGTTCAGTTGCCTTAGCTACTAATGTAGCTGATTTTGTAACTCAAGTTGTGCCCACCTATGTTGCTTCAATACCAAGAGACCCTTCTGTAACAAGTGCAGGATGCTCAGATTATCTTATACAAAGTTCTACTGGGAATAGAATAACTGTTTCATCTCCTAGAGCGGAACTATCAGCAACTATATCTGTTACTAAATAATATATAATATTAACTACTAATAATATGAATATATATTCTAATACTAAAAGAAAAGGCTTCACATTACTTGAAATTCTATTAGTAATTGCTGCTATAGGTATCTTAGCTGCTATAGTACTTGTTGCTATTAATCCTAATCGTCAATTAGCTCAGGCACGTAATGCTCAAAGACGTTCCGATGTTACTGCAATACTGAATGCAACATACCAAAAAATTATTGAGGAGGGTGCCTCTGGATCAACTGCAACTTTAACTGCAATTACTACAACTGCTGCTGAAATATTTAGAAGTGGAACAACAACAACAAATGCAGGTTGTGGAGCAACTACTTTAGATATGGCTGCTGTAGCAGCTGATGCTGGAGCAGACGTAGTTCCAACCTATATTCCTTCTATTCCTCAAGACCCATCTGAACCAACTTCCTCAAACTGTAGCGGATATACAATAATCAAAGATGCTAATAATAGAGTAACTGTTTCTGCACCTAATGCAAATACAGCTGCAGAATTAAATCAAACTATTCAGGTTACAAGATAATTATAGTTTTAGTTAATCTAAAGGATGGGTTATCTAACCCATCTTTTTTATACAAAGATAGTGTATATTTTATTAGAAGTCAAATGAAAACTATAGATTGGCTGATAACTATTCAGTAATTATACTTATCAACCTAGACTTAATCTCTTCCATTATAGACTCATTTTTACCTTCTACGATCAATCTTAATACGGGTTCAGTATTAGATGATCTGACTGAGAACCAAAAGTCAGGATAATCTATTCTAATTCCATCTAATTCATTTAGATTACCTTGACTAAATTCTTGTTTTATCTCAGCTAATATTTCATCCTTTGATCTCTCAATTTCAAAGTTTATTTCTCCTGAATGAGTATATATGAATAAATCTTTGGTAAGTTCATTGAGACTTAATTCATTATCAGATAATAGTTCTAAAATTTTCAAAGCCACAAAAAGTGGATTTTCAAAGTAGGCATGTTCGGATCCTTTCATCACGTCTAAATAAAAATGTCCAGAAAATTCTCCAGCAAAAAAGGCTTTCTCCTCTCGCATTTGAGCTTTTATAAAGGAATGTCCTACTCTAGTCTGAATAGGTACGCCACCTTGTCTTATAATCTCTTCAGGGGTAATATTAGATGATCTCAAATCATATAATATTTTAGATCCCTCTCTTCCTGTCAATAACATTTGTGCTAATAGGGCGGTGGTTATATCTGGTCTTATTGTTTTACCAGTATTATCTACAAATGAGACTCTATCAAAGTCTCCATCCCCTGCTATTCCAAAATCGGCACCTAGTTCTATAATTTTATTTTGTAAATCTAATAAGGTTTGTTCTTTTAAAGGATTAGCTTCATGATTAGGGAAATTACCATCAAGTTCTGGGTATAGATAGGTGACTTCTAACTGTGGTAAATTATCCAAAAAAGCCTTAATAGCCGGATATCCCATTCCATTAGCGGTATCTACAACAACATTCATTGATTTGATCTCTATTTCCTTATTACGATAGCTTAAGACATTATATATATAATCTTGTAAGGTATCAGTCTTAATAGTCTCTGATATGGATAAGTTTTGCTCTTCTAGAGTATTATTGATTACTATATCTCGCATCTTATATATACCTGTGTCTCCAGAGATTGGAATTGAATTTTTCTTTACTAATTTAAATCCGTTATATTCAGCTGGATTATGAGAGGCTGTAATGATAATTCCTCCATCTACTCTATATTCTAAAACAGCATAATACATCATTGGAGTTGAGGATAGTCCAATATTAATAATTTTTATACGCTCATCTGCTAGTCCTTGCTTAAGCTTAAGTTCCAGAGTAACTCCAGATTCTCGCATATCACGAGCTAGAATGACAGTTAATTCTTCTTTGTTTGGATATTCTTGTCTTAAAAATTGACCATAAGCTCTACCTAATTTATAAGCTGTCTCATCGGTTAGGTCAGTACCATATACACCTCTAATATCATAGGCTTTAAATATACTAGAATTTGTATGCATATTGTATTAAGTTTTAATTAAATGTGCCCCGAGTAAGACTTGCACTTACGACACCAGGTTCTTCAGACCTGTGCTCTACTACCTGAGCTATCGAGGCTATGTATTAATTATCTAATGAAACTGATGATTTGTCAATAACAATTTGTGTGTTTTTATTCTCTAGTATATCTAATACAAATTTATCAAACATATTTTGTCTATATTCAAACTCTTTTAAGGTCAAGACTGTAAACGTTATTTCTTGTGCTAATTCAGTTTCAATATCTTTAATTAAAGCTTCAAATTTTTTCTCATTTATATCATCGGCTACCAAAAACATATCTACTCTATCTTTATCTCTTTGTAGGAATGCCCCCATAGCTATACACAAATGTATATTTCCAATTTTATCAAGCTTATGGGTCAGTGTCTCAAAAAATGACTGGCTTAAGCGAAATATAACTGATTCTAAAGCTAAGACCTCCTCAATGGGATTTAGAGTATAGCTAGTTTCTTTTTTAGATTTGAATTCTTGAATAATATTATATTTTATAGCTTGTCTTAGTTCTACTTTGAGTGTATTGACTGGTATATGAGTTCTTGTATGTAATTCTTCTAAAGTTAACCCGCGGGTAGAATCTTTTAGAAATACTTTTAGAATTTTAACCTTTTCCGTTCCTAACAAATATACTAATGGACTTTTCAGATTAAGAGACATATACGGAAGAAATGTTATAATTATTTACTATGTTATATTGTACCTAAAATATAGTAAATAATCAATATTACTTATACTCAGTCTTATTTATTAGACAAATTGTATTGAATTTTATTATAAACTTGTTCTAATATGATTTTATCTTCGCTAGAGATTGATCTTAAGACAAATTCTTTAGCCTTTTGACCTATAAATCTTTCTGCTCTAATTCCAACTCTCACTCTCTTCACTGCCGGAGAAATATGCTGAAATATCGAGTCTATACCATGATGTCCTCCACTACCTCGATTAGTTTGAATTTTATATTCACCTAAAATAATATCTGAGTCATCATGAATAATGATAATCTCACTATCTTGGATATCATAATATTGCTTCACTGCTAAAACAGCATGCCCAGAGTTATTCATATAGGTATGGGGTTTAAGATAGATAATATCTCCCTGTTTATAAATTGAACCTAAAAATTGTTTTTTATAAGCAAACTCTGCTCTAATAGTAATAAAATCTAAAAATTCAAATCCTATATTATGATAGGTATTCTTATAGTTATCTCCTATATTACCAAGACCTACTATTAATTTCATAAGCTAAAATTTCAATGAATTTTCAATATATAATATTGGGACATCTTTCGTTAAACCAAGTTGTGTATCTATAGTAGATTTGAAAATATCTTGAATATAATCTTTTGATATATTATTATTTTCCATTTCTTCTTTACTATAAGGATTATCTCCTAGGTAAAATGTATTGATGTCTGGCTTACTACTTAAAGTATTAGAGTTTATTATCTTAATATTAAATCCCCTTGCTTTTAGAAATTCTTGAATATGTGTACTTTCAGTTTTGTTAATATTTTTTCCAAAAATCAATTCTAAATCAAATTTATTTTCACTTAAATTAGATAATTTTTCTTGATATGCAAAAATATCATTAATGTTAGAAATCTCCTCTTGAATTTCTAAATAATTTCTCTCCCCTATCCTTGGTTCTAAAATATACCCCCTAGCTATACCAAATTGCCTATACCCTTCCTTAATATTACCTTTTAATAAATCATTTCCTATAACTAGAGAATTGACGGTATAGTCTTTACTATCCTGATAAGTGTCATAAAATCCTTTCATATCTGTCAAAGATAAGTCTGTCTTTACTGTATCTCTTGCTATTCCTAGTAATGACACAATTTTAGGTGCATCTAAAATTGGATTGAGGCTGAATACTTTGTCTTTTATATTGCTGAGGATTTGTTGCTGTCTGCGAGAGCGGTCTAAATCACCACCAACTGAAGTATATCTAGTACGAGCATATTTAAGTGCATTTTCTCCGTCTAAAGTTTGTATACCAGATGGCAATGTAAATCTCTGATAACTATAGTTAGGTCCCGGATAATAAGGATCATCAATGGCTTCAGTTACATCTACTTCTACACCATCTATTTTATCAATTATTTTAATGAAGCCGGCAAAGTCTACTTCAGCATAATAGTTAAAAGCAATTCCTGTAATTTCAGTTAATTTATTTTGTAATTCTTTTATAGCTTCTTCTTTCGTTTTCCCTTGATTAATGGCATTAGAATAAACACTGTTAATCTTACTATAATAACCTTTATCATCAAATACTAAAAAGTCTCTTGGTATAGATATAAGATTGATTTTCTTTTCTGAATTAAGAATTTGAGCTATCATTATGGTGTCAGTTAAGTCACCTCCATCGTGTTTTTCACCACCTTTACCTAGTAATAAAATAGTTTCTTGAGCTGGCTTGTTAATAACTTTTTCTTGTTTAACAGAATTTAGATTCTGTATAATAGGTATTTTTTGTGAATTTGCAGATAAAAACCAAGCACCAGCTACAACAATTCCGGCTGATAAAGTAAAGGCTAAAAAAGCTATTCCTATGTTTGACTTAAATATATTCATTATTCTTGAGTCACTTTATATAATAATCCATTTTTTTGATCTGTAATAATCATTGCTCCATCATTATCAAAAGAGACGCCTTTTGGACTACCCCAAATAGTACCGTCTGGCAACAACCAACCCGTAATAAAGTTTTTCGCTATAGATTCTTTATTAATATCTTTAATGACGATTTTATATCCTTTGGGAATAGATCTATTCTGTCCCCCTTGATATATAAAGACATATTTATTGGCAAAATCATTGTAAAATTTATTTGGAATTAAATCAAACCCTGAAATACCATTGCTCTTTGGTAATTCAGCTATTGAAGGCTCCGCTTTATTTTCACAGAAATCAATCTGCTCTGTATATTTAGGGTCAATATTAGCAGCCCCATAGCAGTATGGCCATCCATAATCTTTACCTTCTTCTATCTGATTAATCTCAACCGTTGGTAATTGATTGCTAATGCCGGTTCTACCTATATCTGTTACTATAAATTTATCTGAATTTAAAACAATGTCAGTAACTTGTTTTAAGCCCTTTGCAAATAGTTTTTCATCTTTACCCTCTATTGAATATGAAACAATACTACCAAATTTTTTGTCTTTAGGTTGACAGGTTTCACAATTAGCTGGAATAGCTATATAAATCCTATTATTATGCACAGCTATGGTATGATATGTATTATTATTTGGTTTTGGTAGATTATCAATTATAGTTTTACGCTCTTTATAACTGCCATCAGACTGTACATCAATATATTTTATAACTTTTGTATCGGTCACTACATATACAGAATCTTTATACCACTCTAATGACATTATGCCTTTTAATTTATTATCTACAACTTTTGGTTGCTTTGGGTTCTCATTAGGAACTATCCAAAGAGTACTAGCTTCACTATCAGTAACAAAAATATTACTTTTATCATCTGCTTTCACAAATTGAGGGGTTTTAAAACCTTGAGATAAAATACTAATTTTAAAGTTTTCTGGAAGATATAAAGTATGTTTTTTATCTTGAATATTAATAATTTGAGGTTTCAGTCCATTTAATATAGGCTCTTCAATAAATTCCTTAGAAATTAAATTATTTCTCTGGATTTGTTCTTGTCTAAATTCATTTATTTGTTTTGTCTGAATAAATATAAATATAATAAGACTTATTAGTATAAATCCTATTAGGATTGGATAAATGTATTTTAATTCTATATGTAATTTCATATCCTAAATAAATATATATTATATTATACTACATATTAAATAAATTTCCAATTCAAGATTTAGTATTCACAAAATTGTGTATATATAATATACTTCATAATATATAATTTAAAATATTATGAGTAAAGTTAAAAAAAGTAGGAACTTAGACAAGCACCATATAATTTCTATACCTGATCTAGTACCTGATATTGACCCTAATAAAATTAAAGAAACTGGATTTAATTTTATTAGGGAATTTAAATCATTTGCCTTACAGGGCAATGTCATAGATTTAGCAGTGGGTATTATTATTGGAGCAGCTTTCAATTCCCTTGTTCAGTCTTTAGTCAAAGATTTAATTATGCCAATATTTGGTTGGGTTATTGGGGGAACTGACTTTTCTAGCCTTTATATATCTCTGAATGGTACATTTAATTCCCTAGCTGATGCACAAGCTGCAAAAGCCCCTATTATTATGTATGGTTTATTTATAAATCAAATAATCAATTTCTTAATTGTATCGTTTTCAATCTTCATAGTGCTTAAAGTATTCTTGAGAAGAAAATCTGAAGATTTAGTAGCTAATAAAAAATAAATATACTTAAAATTTATACATAAAAGAGTGTTCACCTATCAAGTGAATACTCTTTTATTATTTCTAATTAATCTAGAATCCCATCTAGATTCACATCATATAATATTCTTTCATTTGCAAGATTGTATTTTATTATTTCTGACTCGTTAAACCAGAGACTAATTTCTCTTTCTGCTTCTGAAACTTTATCTGAGCAATGTAGTAAGTTTCTAACAGCTCTTGATGATGAGTTAGCTAAAGAATAGGTGTCGACTGTATAATCTCCTCTTATAGTACCTACATCTGATGTTAATGGCTCAGTACCTCCAACTAATTTTTTTACTACACCTACAGATTGGTTACCCTGAACTACGAATGCTATAACTGGACCAGAAGTCATAAAATCTATATTTCCCCTCATAATATCTTTACCATATTCAATGGCTTCTTTTTCTATATCTAGTCCCTGTGCTTTTCTTGACTCTATAGCTATACTTCCCTTTTCTATAAACCAAGCATCATCTTTATTATAGTGTTTCCAAAGAGTATCCTCATTAGCTACTATCATTTTTAATGCTATAATTTTGAGACCAGTTCTTTCAATTCGAGATATGATATCTCCCACTAAACTCCTTTGTACTCCATCTGGTTTAATAATTACCAATGTTCTTTCTTTAATCATAAATATATCTTACTATTTATATAATATCATTATATATGGTATTTAAATTTTTTACAATATAAAAATTAGGAGGTTCTCCCTCCTAATCTTCATGTACTAAAAATTACTACATCATACCTGGCATTCCCATTCCTCCCATTGGAGGCATACCTTTATCGTCATCAGATTTTGGTAAATCCGTAATCACGGCTTCTGTTGTCAATAAAGTAGCAGCCGCTGAGGCAGCGTTTTGTAGTGCAGTTCTTGTAACTTTAGTAGGATCAATAATTCCTGCCTTTACCATATCCTCATATACTCCCGTAGCAGCATTATATCCAACATTAGCTTTAGCCTCTTTTACCTTTTCTACTACAACAGATCCTTCTACTCCTGCATTATTAGCAATCATTTTAACTGGCTCTTCCATTGCCACTCTTAGGATATCTAGTCCTACTTTTTGATCTCCAGTTAATTTTAATGAGGACAAAGAATCAATAGCTCTGATTAAAGCAGTTCCTCCTCCAGGAACAATTCCTTCTTCAACTGCAGCTCTAGTAGCAGCAAGAGCATCTTCTATTCTGTCTTGTACTTCTTTTTGCTCGACTTCACTAGCAGCTCCAACCTTAATAACGGCCACTCCACCAGCTAATTTACCTAATCTTTTCTTTAGATTATCTTTATCATACTCTGAGTCAGTTTGTGCAATTTGAACTTGAATTTGATCTACTCTATCTTGAATAGATTTTTCATTGTTATCTCCAGCTACAATAATTGTTTTTTCTTTCTCAGAAATAACTTTTTTAGCCTTACCTAAAGATGATAATTCAGTGGTTTCGAGTTTTAATCCAAGTTCATCAGAAATAACTTGACCTCCTGTGAGAATTGCAATATCTTTAAGTAATTCTTTACGATTATCTCCAAATCCTGGAGCTTTAATAGCAAGAGCTGAAAATCCTCCTCTCATTTTATTCAATACAAGGGTGGTTAAAGCTTCTCCATCCACATCTTCGGCGATAATTACAATTTCTTTTCTACCTGATTGAGTAATTTTTTCTAAAATAGGTAATATATCCTGAATAGATGAGATCTTTTTATCTGTTATCAAAAGATAAGCATCGTCCATCTCAGCAATCATTTTCTCAGTATTGGTTACCATATATGGAGAAATATATCCTTTCTCAAATTGCATCCCTTCTACCACCTCACTGGTAATACCAAAGGTTTGTCCCTCCTCGACCGTAATAACACCATTAGCTCCAACCTTTTCCATAGCATCAGAAATTTCTTTACCGATATGTTCGTCTCCATTAGCTGAAATTGTAGCTACTTGCTGAATGCGAGCTTTATCATCTTTTACTTGTTCAGAAGATTCTACTAGAGTCTCTACAACTTTCTTGACTCCTTTTTCAATTCCTTTTTTAATTTCCATTGGATTAGCTCCGGCAGCTACATTCTTAAATCCTTCTGCTATCATTCTTCTGGACAAAATCGTAGCAGTTGTAGTACCATCTCCAGCAATATCTGCTGTTTTAGAGGCGATATCTCTTACAATAGATGCTCCTATATTTTCTAATTTGTCTTCTAACTCTACTTCTTTAGCAACGCTTACACCATCTTTAGTAATTACTGGTACTCCGAAACCCTTGTCTAAAACTACATTTCGTCCTTTTGGCCCCAAGGTTACTTTTACTACATCAGCTATTTTATCTACTCCAACTAGTAGTTTTTTTCTAGCTTCTTCACTATATGAAATTAATTTTGCAGACATACACTTATAGGTTAATATTAATTATAATTGATAAATTTTATAAAGTGGCAAGAATATCTTCTTCTTTGACAATAAGGTAGTCCTCTGACTCTAAGCTTATTTCTGTGGGTCCATATTTGGCAAAAACAACATTTTGCCCAATTTTCACAGTATTGACATCTTTTCCAATTGCAATTACCTCTCCAATTTGAGGTTTATCTTGCTTAGCAGTGTCAGGTATATAAATACCACTTGCAGTTTTTTCTTCCGATTTTTGAGGTTTTAATAAAACTTTATCAAATAATGGTTGTATATTCATATGTTATATCTATTAAATTCTTATATTAATTTTAGCAGTTATGTTAATAGACTGCTAATAATTGAATTATAATGTAAATATATATATTTGTCAATCAGTAAAGAAAAGCTCATAAAAAAGTGGCTTTTAATACTTTATTTTTTAAGGTTTCTTGATTGTGAAATTTGTCTATAATGATGCTAATCTTATATATACTAATTTTATAACAAACTATACTGAGATTTTTTAGTGTTATCATATATAAAATTATCTAAATCATAGTTCATATCTACTTTCAATCTCAACCACCCATCTTTAGAAGGATAAATTAAATGTTGTTTGGTTATACAATATTCAAAAATATCTTTAGTTAATTTAACATCATTTAGACAATACTGTGCTAATTCCTCCAGTTTACCATCATTATATAAGGTCATTGCATTGGAACCTGTCCCAGATTTACTTGATCCCAGTGTCATACTAGCAATAGCATCTAATCCTAATCTTTTACCTGTATTTGCTCTGAACTCTCTTAGTATATCAAAAGAGGCTATACTAAAAAGATCAAATTGATAATATTTATTTAGAATTGGTGTGTCAAAATGATCATTATTAAATCCTACCAATAGATTAGCTTGTTTTAAATCTGACTCTAAATATAACAATTCTTCTAAAAAATAAGTTTTATATTCATTTTTTGCGTAATTATATACCCCAACTACAGTTATTTGCATCTCATCCACAAAGTTAGGTGATGAAATATTACCAATAGTTTCAATGTCAAACACCAATATATTAGAGAACTTGCTACTTATCATAATTTATAATATTTTTATATATTATACTCGAAAGAGAAATGACTGGCATAGCAATTATCACTCCTAATGGGCCAGACAGAACTCCCCCTATCATCAAAGCAAATACCACTAGAAGTGCATTTGTACTATTCAATGACTTGAATATAATAGGTAAAAGTAAAAACTGTTTAATTAATTGAACAGATATAATCAATGATAGGGTTATGATGCCTAGTATTGTAGACTGTAAAAATGCAATAAGTATAATTATTAGGTATATTAATACTGGTCCCAAAATAGGGATTAACTGGGATATTCCAGCCATAATTCCCAATATTGCAGCATATTGAAACTCTAAAATAGACAGCACAGTATATATAAGTGTACCCATAGTAAGAGCAATACTAGATTCTATAAATGCCCATTTTCCTATGTGATATTGTAATTTATTCACTATATTAGGAATATTATCTTTCATTCTAATTGGGACAAATAGCTTTATAAATGCATTTAATCCTGAATCGTTGATAGCGATATAAAATGATAATACAAAAATCAAAAGAGTATATGTTAAAACTTCCCCTAATCCTGATAAAACACTAAATGTTAATTGACCTAAATTAGGTATGAAATTTGAAAGCTGACTTAATCTAAAATTATCTATTGGAATACTAGTAACAATAAACCCTGACTCTATATTTTTTAATAAAATATTAATAAATTCAATAAAATCATAGCTTTCTTTAATTAATAATGGCAACAATAAGGCAATGCTAGAAATTATAATAATTATCAGGAATATAAAAATAGATATCAGACCATATTTATAAGATATATTATAAGTATCTTGTAATAATTTAGCAAAATATTTAGAGAAAGAAGCTAGTATAAATGACAATATTAAAGTTAAAACTAGGTATCTAATATATATTAAAAAAAGAAATAATACTACAAATAGAAACACTATTAATAATGATTTTTTTGATATAGATATTAAGTTTTTATTGTTTTGTTTTGACATATATTATTCTGGCCTTTCTTCCAAAGTTAGAGATAGTTTTTCATCTCTCCCATCTCTAACAACTGAAAGTTCAACTTTATCACCTATTTTATACTGTGAAACTATATCGGCTAATTGTTGTTTCAAAGATAAAGTTTTATCATTAATCTTAGTGATTACATCTCCTGTTTTAAGACCGGCTTTAGCAGCAGGAGAGTTAGGAACTATAGCAGGTGATTGATTATCTCCAACTACCAAAGCTCCATTTTCTACTCCGTATTGTTTAGCCTGATCTGATCCTGGAACGACCATATTATATCTAACTCCAATAAAGGGAACTTTCACTTTACCATATTTTTTATAATCATCAATCATTCTCACTACTACGTTAGAAGGGATAGCAAACCCGATACTTTGAGCGCCCTCTGCAGTAGCAACATTGACTCCAATTACTTTAGCATTAATATCTAATAGAGGTCCCCCTGAGTTACCTTGATTAATAGCAGCATCAGTTTGAATAACCTGGGATAATTGTTCTGAGTTACCCATTTTATCAGAAGCCACAATAGATCGTCTCAACCCAGAAATCACTCCCCTACTAACAGTATTGTCAAATTCATTCAAGGCATTGCCTATTGCTACAGCGGTCTGTCCAACTTTAAGTTTTTCTGAGTCTGAAAACTCAACTGGTTGTAAATTATCTTTATCCACTTTTATAATGGCTAAATCTTGGGTAGGATGTAAAGCTTTTACTTCAGCTTTAGCTTCTGAACCATCGTTAAATAGCACTTTATAGGTAGCACTAGAGTCTGATACAACATGTTTATTAGTGACAATTAATCCATCTGAGGCAACTACAAATCCAGTTCCCCCGCCTATAGTTTTATTAACCTCTTCATTCTGTGAGGAAGTATCTTGAGATGGAATTCCAAAAAAATAATCAAAAGGAGATGATCTTCTTAATGGAATTGGTTTGGAAATAGATATACTAACTACTGATTGATTGGACTTTTCAACTAAATCTATAATAGCTGACTGTTCTTCTGATACACTAAGGCTACTAATTTGAGTAGTAGTATTTTGCACTCTATTTATATATGAGAATGCTATTCCGCCACCCAAAAACCCAGTTAGAGATGAGGCTAAAATACTAATTAAAACTATATTGGCTATCTTTTGTTGATTTAATTCTGTAGACATATTATAAAATATATTATCTATTAATTCTATATTATACATTATAGTATAATTTTATAAATTATAAAAGTCAACCAAATATATCTTGATCATCTCTCATGAATATTGTTCCTTGTGATAGTTTGTGTTTTTGTATAGATAAAACTAACCCTATCAAAATCCAGTATACCAACATTGAACTACCTCCATAACTCATAAATGGTAGAGGAACTCCAGTAATTGGAAGAAATCCTATATTCATACCAATATTAATGATTAATTGAGTTGTTATGGATAAGGCTACACCTAATATTATTATTCTAGGAAAGCTATCTTGAGATTTAAAACCTATATATAATATTCTACCTATTATTAATAATATAAGTATAAAGTAAATGGAAACCCCTACAAACCCCCATTGTTGTGCAAAGCCCGAAAAAATAAAGTCAGTATGAACCTCTGGGACAAATACAACCTGTTCTTTTACTCCCATTAAACCTCCCGAACTGACAGATTTCATAGATTGCAATATGTTATATCCACTTTCCAAAGGATCGGCAGTAGGATCAAGAAAAGTTAAAATTCTTTGCTTTTGATAATCTTTAAAAACGAAAGCCCAAAGACTACTTACACTAATTAATCCTATTGTAAATAATATAAAAATATGCTGCAATTTAATACCTCCAAAGATAACCATACCAAGCCAAATCAATATTAAAATAGCGGCTGTCCCAAAATCAGGTTGTAGTAAAATTAAAAAAACTATTATCATAACTGGTAATAATGATAGGATAATTGATGTAAAACTATTAATTTTATGGTGATATCTAGAAAAATAGTGTGAAATAATCAAAACCAATACGATTTTGGCAAACTCTGCCGGTTGTAGATTAAATACCCCTATATAAAACCAGCTTTTAGCTCCATTTATCCTTGTCCCAAATATCAAAACTAGTATTAATAAAGTAGTAATTCCAAAAAATAAGTGCTGAATTAAAGTGGAAAATCCACGATAGTCAATTTGTGAAATGGTAATGGCTACAATTAAACCAATTATAATGGATGCTATGTGTTTAAAAATTAAATTTTGACTTACTATAGATAACCCATTAATATTGAGCCCAATAAGTACAATTGATCCCATAATAGTAAGGGCTAATACTGGTAAAATAGTTAACCAATCTATTGATAATAGAAACTTTTTCATAAACTTTTATCTCTCAAATATCGGTTTCTGTTGTAGTTTAATTAATAATTCTTTATTACCTAAAACATTGCTTTGAGCATATATTTTGATATTATCTTTAGCGATACCAATAAATTCTTCTCTCCAAATCATTTCAAAGTCTCTTGAATCTAAAGTTAAAACATCTCTAATTAAAGTTTGATTTACTCCTATTATATTTGAGTTTTCATCTGTTATAATAGCTATTACTTGTATATTCTTTAAGTTAATCGGACTAGCATTGGTAAGTATGCCCATGACTGTAAAAGCATTACCAGCTTTAGTTGAAATACCTAAACTTATATTTCTAGTTACTAATTCTGGCAAACTAGATTTTGATAATTTAGACCATTCTGGATCTTTCCTGATCTCAAAATTTTGTAATTCATATTCTGATGATACATCCAATAAAAGTATGTATCTTTTCTTATCCCCAGGTAATATGAATGTATCTCCATTTTTTCTTGATTCAGCACCATTAGAGTTATTTAAAATAAAACTATATTCTAATTTAGAAACTCCATAATCATCATTAGGATTACTAATTTCAACCCAAAAATCAGCTTTCCCGTCACCTAAATCAATTTTTCCAGACTTTATAATTTTTAGTGACTGTGTAAAAGGCTTATTTTCAACAACCACTGGAGTAGATGGGAATAAAGTGATTACAATTAAAAAAACACCAGTAGCTGCGACCAATAAATATCCTGATGCAATAATAATTTGTTTTATTCTTCTCTGAGAGGTTGTCATATTAATTTATAAAATATTATCTCATTTTAGTATATCAGAAATTTTATTTTTATGATATAATTATGGTATATTCAATAAATATTAAAATATTATATGTACAAATCTGGATATAGCGTATTGTTGCTCACAATAATTATATCAACTATAGGAGTGGCTTTGGCTGTGAGTGCACTAAGTAATAGTACTCAGATTGCAAAGACAAATATAAATATTACTGATGCTGTTCTGAACCAATCTAAATCTTCTAGTTGTGTGGAAAAAGTTTTTACTAAATTAAAATCTTATAGATTTTATGGAGGCGATGAGACATTTGAAAATGGATGTCGAGTTTATACCATCTCTGGGATTGGTAATAGTGAGAGAGTTATTCACACCAAGGTAGAATCTTCTATTCTGGAAACAAAAATTAAACAAATTAACCCAAATATAATAATTGACTATCAAAAACAAATCACTAATGAAGAGTTAATTCAAGCACAAGTGCATAACCCATATGTAATCGACCCTAAAGCTCTAAGATTGTGGCTAAAGGCAGATAGAGCTGAGGCTAACAACAATAATCCTGTATTTAGTATTAAAAACTCCACTGATGATTTAATTGACTTTGCTCAACTTACAAATACCCCAAATTTAGCTCCAAAATTAATTACTAATGCTATTAATAATCGTCCTGTCTTGAGATTTGATGGAATAGATGATTTTATTACCAGTACCACTACTTCTATACATACTAATAATGGATTGAGTATAATTGTAATAGGAAAAACTAATAATATCGATAATATTGATCAGACCTATATAGCAAAATTCGATACAGTCAATAATGAAAGAGAATGGAGATTACAAAATGATGAATTTAATATTGAAACCAATACATTGTCTTTTTCAAACAATAATACTAACTTCAATATTTTATCTGCACTATGGTCACCAACTGCTCCTCAATTAAACTTAACCATAAACAATAATCCAGCAACCCCTGCTACTGGTGCCGCTAGTATAAGTAATACTACCGAGCCAATTATAGTCGGGGCTAACCTACAAGGTAGTACTGGGTTTTTAAATGGGGATATAGCTGAGATTTTAGTTTACAATAAAAAATTAAGTGACAGTGAATTATCAAAAATTAGAACCTATATGAACTCTAAATATAAAATTTATCCTTAAAAAATATGAGAAACTACTCAGGATTTACCTTACTAGAAGTATTATTATATGTAGTTATTGGAGGAGTTACTTTAGCTATAGCTGTATTCTCATTTGCACAACTAAATAGATTATCGACCTCTTTTAAAGTAAACAATGAATTAAATCAAACTGGGAACTCCATTATTGAACAAGTCCAAAATATAGTAAATGAAGCTGACACTATTGTCAGTCCTAAATTAGGAGATAATTCTAATAATACTCTTGTATTAAGAAAAGGTAATACAGATACAACAATTACGCAGTCAGCCAATAATATAGTAGTATCCTATAGTGATAGTACTCCATCCTTCAATCTCAATCCAACTGGAATATTAGCTGTAAATACACCATCACCCACTCTATCATTCGAACAAATTGACACTCAAGAGAATGAAAACAAAACCAATATATCTCAAGCTATAAAGCTCAAATTTACTCTCAGATATAATAAACCTGCCTTTAGTAGTTATGAATATGAGGCTGAGAAAGCTTTTGAAACTACTCTACAATTATCTAAAAAAACTGCTACTTTTGAGCCTATTCTTAATAAATATCCAACTGGAGCTAATGGAGTCGCTTATGGATTAAGAAAATTAGCAGGTTTTAATACTAATACAAATGTCTTGTCTTCTGCCTATAATGGACCTGCAATTAGAGTAAGACGAGATGCTGGATTAGACCAAAGTGAAATGGATATAGGCTTTAATTCTAGAGGAGAATTAGACACAGTAGCTTTACAAAATTTTGTAGGTTATCAAAACCTTTTTAACTACTCCGAAGATATAACTAGTCCTGCTGGTGGATGGAATCTTACTAATATAACAACTATATCAGATAATACTATAGCCCCTGATGGGACTACTACCGCTGAAACTGTTAACCTTGATTTAAATAATACACGAAGATTTATCATCAAAGACACAAACTTAGTTAGTGGTACTATATATACAGATTCGTATTACGTCAAGGCCAATAATGGTTACAACTTTGTTCAGATAGCTACTAGTACTGGATTTACTATGGGTCCATATCAGAACTATAATTTAAGTAATGGGACATTAGGGAGTTCTTCTGGTATAAGTGAAGGGCAAGCTAATATACAATCTGTTGGAAATGGTTGGTATCGTATATCTCTCTCAGCTATGGCTAATACATCTGGTTCTGGTAGGATGGCTTTAGGTATTGTTAATTCAGCTACCTCTGCAAGATTAGACAACCTTAATGTAGCTAATGCTACAGACTCTATATTTGTCTGGGGAGGTATGAGACATATTGGAAATATACTAAAGCCGTATCAAAAAACTAATATCAATGCTAATACCGGAGATGGGTATATAACAATTTGGTATGACCAATCTAGTAATACAAACAATGCTTTGCAGCCAAACACATCAGCTCAGCCTAAAATTATAGATGGAGTGACAGGGATAGTATTAAAGAATAACAAGCCTTCCATTAAATTCGATGGTTCTAATGATCAATTAATAAGTACATCTTTTAATAATGCTAACAACTCTACCGCCTTCTTTATAGCTAGTAGACTAGCTAATAATCAATCTTTTATGGAACGGGCTACTAATTATGCTACTCTGGGAGCTACAGATTTATTTAATACATATTTTTTGAATAAATCTACCACAGATGCAACATATGGATCAGATACAAATAACTCTCTAAACCTATATACAGCAATTAGAAACTCCGCTATTAATAGTACTCTCAATATAGGATCTGGAAGTGAAGGGAATTTTTTAAACGGACATATATCTGAGTTAATTATATATGATGGAAATAAATTAGCTAATAAATTAGATATTGAGAATAATCTTTCAGATTATTCTGAGACTCCATAATTTTATTTTGTAGATGTAAATTAATAATTTAAAAAAGGTGGCACGAATTATTACAAATAGCCGCACTTGCAAATTACAATTCAATATTCATACTTTATAATGATAAATATATCAAGCCATCGTCTTTCAGAATAGCCCTCCAAAATGTAGATAATAATTAACTATAATCCAAACCTTACTTTAACAGCATTGAAGTTTTGTTGTATTTCAGCAGCAGTTAGAACTCTATTATATACCTTTACATTATAGATAGTTGCATTTGAGGGGCCTTCAAATGGAGCCATACTTCTACCTAATTTTAAAGTTCTACTTGAAGGTATATCAAGTACATGTGTTATATTAGTTGTATTTTCTAAATTTCCATTTACATAAATTTTTATAGAATCATTAGATTTAAAGGTTCCTACTACATGGTAAATGGTTCCATAAGTTGCAACCGTAGAAGAGAATGCTGTTGCTTGTGGAATCCCTGAAGATGGAGTGCTACCTATATTAAAAATATTATTAGCTTGGCTAAAAACAATTTGAAATCCTTCATTATTACCTGTTCTACTATTTCTTCTAAAAATTAAATACTGCCCCCCCCCAATTATTAGTTGATGTTGTTGTAATGCCATTAATCCTGACAAATAACTCAGCTGTAATTTCAGAGGAATTAGCTATATTTTGTTCTGAAATAACATCAACATAGTCATTTACACCATCAAAGTCTAACCCTCCTATATTATTAAAGATACTATAACTAGGAGTGGACGGTGATGGTCCAAGTAGTCCATGATTATTATTTCCACTCAAATCTGTCCAAATTGTACCAGAAACTGGATAACTTGCTATATTACCTGCATCAAAATGTAATACTAATCCATCATTTACAATAGAAGGTGCAATTGTATCAGATACTGGATCTGTGAGAGATTCTTTATCGATTACTCCTGATTTATTGATTAAAAGTGATTTACTAAATTCTCCTCCATTCAAATTAAGTCTAATAAAATTATTTGTATAGTCTAATTCTCCAGTAATTGGTTTAAAGGCAATGTCTAAAGTTTGATTAGAACTAATATTTATACTAGAGCTAATTTTTATAGTTTCTGAATACTTAGTAGCAGTACAAGTACCAGCTGCTATAGTATATGTTTTAGCAGTATTATCTATACAAACTCGCCATTGAGAGTTTTTGTATTGATTTTTGGATAATTGTTGGGCTCTTAATAACGCATTGTATAAAGATTCATGAGAGGATCCTAGATCATTACGAATTACTACACTAGATACTAAAGGAGTAGTTATAAGTAATAAAATTGATATTAAAACAATTACCAAAGTTATTTCTATCAATGTAAAGCCTTTGTATTTACTCTTCATATTTTGATTTAAGCTTGGAAATTACCAACTAAACTATAAATTGGAAGTAAAATAGCCACAGCTAGAAAAACAACTCCCACCCAAACCACAATTAATAAAGCTGGTTCTAGTAGAACTGCTATATTCTTAGCAATTTGTTCTGATTCCTGCTCATATCTCTCTCCTAACTGCTCCAATACCTCTGGTAATTTACCTGATTCTTCCCCAGCTGTTATAATCTCTTGAACTGCAAAAGGAAGTAGAGAATTTGTTTTTTTCTTATTAATATCAAATATATTATGAAAACTTTTACCACTTTGAATATAATTAGCTAAAAACTGAGTGTAATCTTTATACATATAGTAATCATGTATTTTTGATAGAGACAATAATGATTTAGTAATTGGAATGCCTGAATTCAATAACATTGCAAGATTATAAGCAAATCTAGAAACTTCAGTCTTTACAATTAAATCATTGAATACAGGTAGATGAAATAATAGCCATTGCCCAGATTTTCTTGTTATTGGGAATACAAAGAGTAACAATATAGAGGATGTTAATATTCCCAATATTAAAGGTATAATAATATACCAATAATTAGACATAAACTCTCCAATATTGATTAATATTCTTGTCATCACTGGTAACTTTACATTCATATTTGAAAAAACTTGTCCTATTCTAGGTAAGATAAATGTTGACACTCCTATACCTAGGACAATAACTAAAGTAAGTACAAATAATGGATAGAATAAAGCCGACCTTAGTTGTGCTCTACGTCTTTGATCTTTGTCTATTGATATAACAGTCCTTTTGATCTTATCGGCCAAATTACCTGACTCTTCACCAATTCTAATTAAGGATATCAAAAAGTCTGGTATAAAGTTGTGATCTTGCATTGTTTGTGACAAGCTACTACCACTTTCAACACTACTTAACATTGAGTTAAGTGCTTTTTTTAAAGATGGATCTTGAGTATTTTTATATAGTATCCTCAAGGAGGTATTGACCCCCATACCAGATCCTACCAATAAGGCTAGGTTATCTAAAAAGGTTTTTTTTGCTTTATTTACTTTACTGCTGCCTCGTTTAACTTTAGTACGAACTGGGGTTTGATTTTGCAGTGATTGCTTTTCATATAACTGTTCGATTTCAGTAAACACTGATTTATTATCAGGATCTATATTGGCATCAGTGTCTTGATTTATAGGTATATAATTAGAGCTAACAACTTGATCTGCTACTGTATTGAAATCATTAATCTCGTTATTAGATGTATTGTTTTTCTTAAACAACATATATTTTAATTATATTCCTCTGGTATTTGAGCAACTCTCATAACCTCATCTAAAGTAGTAACTCCTATTTTTACTTTTTCTATCCCGTCTTCAAATAAGGATATAGATCCCTGTTTACGCGCTACCTTAGCTATTATGTCAGAAGTAGGTTTATGCAAAACTAGCTCTCTTAATTCTTCTGACATTTCTATAAGTTGATAAATACCACTTCGTCCCTTATAGCCTGTAAACCCACAGTTTGAGCAACCCTTACCCCTATATAGTGTCAATGTTTCTTCTGTAAAAAATCTGTCTAAAGATTCACCTACTGTTTCTTCTAACTCTACTCTATTTACTGTATATGTATATACACATGCAGGACATATTTTACGAACTAATCTCTGAGCTACGATTAACTGTAAAGTAGTAGATAATAGAAATGGGTCAATGTCCATATTAAGTAATCTTGGTAATGTACTTTCTCCGTCATTGGCATGAACGGTTGAAAATAACAAATGTCCAGTTAAAGCTGCATTAATTGCAATTTGAGCTGTTTCATCGTCTCTTATTTCTCCTACTAGAATTATATTAGGATCTTGTCTTAAAATGGATCTCAAACCACGAGCAAAGGACAAGTCTGTTTCTTTATTCACTTGTATATGATTAACTCCTTCAATTTTATATTCCACAGGATCTTCAATAGTAGTTATATTTCTACCTTCGTCATTAACTGTCTTCAATATAGAATAAAGTGTTGTAGACTTTCCCGAACCGGTAGGTCCCGTAACCAATACCATACCAAATGGTTTTTGAGATGCCTTTCTTAATGTTTTGATATTTCTTTCATTTAATCCTAATGTATCTAAAGTTATATTAGATAATGTATTTGTCAAAACTCTAAGTGCAATTTTTTCTCCATACACAGTTGGTAAAATGGAAACACGAACATCTGTGACAGAGTTATTTTTTTGGAAACGAATCGCTCCATCCTGAGGAATAAAATGTTCATCTGTTCTTAGTTGAGAATTAACTTTAATTAAATTAAGTATATTTTCATAATATGAAAATGGGATAGTACCGACTTCTTGCAACATACCATCTACCCTAAATCTAATCCTAACACTTTTATTATACTGTGGTTCAAAATGTATATCTGAGACTCTTTCTTCCAAAGCTTCCTCTATAATTTCTTCTACAATTTCTGGAGCAACTGTATCAAATTTGTTCATTATAGATATAAATCTAGACGATAATGGAGCCTTATAATTTAATAAAGATTTATCTATATCTTGAGTCAAAGAGTACCCAAACTCTATATGCTTTTGAAATAGTTTAGTAAGCTCTTGTTCTAAATCTTTTTCTTCTATAATCTCTTTTTTCCCACCAATGAATCCAGTTTTCTCTTCTCTTTTAATAATCAACTTAGCAGTACCTTGCAAAACAACTGGGTTATCTGATGAAATTTGTATTTTATCAGATAAATCTTTAAAATAGACTAATCTTAACTCACGAGCTACAGACTCTGGTATTTTTATAACATCATCTTTAGATGGAATGAAAGTATTTAAATCAAAGTAAGGTACACCCCAACTCTCTGCTAAAGCCTGACCTATAATATCATAGGTAATGAGATTATTTTGAACTAAATAATCTATAGCAATAGCAGGATCATTATTAGTGCTAGAGAGTGCTAATTTACAATCATCTAATGTTATATATTGTGTGTTTACTAATAAATCTAATATTTGTTTTGGCTCCATAATATATTTTTTAATTTTATTATTCTAATTATATCATAAAATATAATTTATGTCATTAGAATTTGTTTTACAGATTCAGCTAATTGACTAATTGAAACTTCTGATTTAACATAATATGCTGATATACCTAACTTTTCTACACGAACTCTATCTTCATGTTGTCCTAAATTAGTCATAATAATAACTTTAGTTGACTGACTTTTTTTTCTAATAGACTCTAATATTGTAAACCCATCAGCTCCTGGTAATATTAAGTCCAATAAAATACAGTCAAAGTCTTCTTTATTTATGATGTCCAAAGCTAAACTACCATCATTAAGTAAAGTAGTATCTATACCAATTTGTTTTAATTTTAAATCTAAAACTCTAGCTATAGCTGGCTCATCTTCTACAATTAAAACTTTATATGACATGATTTTGAATATATTTATATTTATAATATCATATCTGACTTTTTATAGCAATTGGCAATTCCAAATAGAAGGTAGTGCCTTGATTTTCTTTTGATTCAAACCAAACCGCACCATTCATCAATTCAATTAATTTTTTCACTACATAGAGTCCAAGTCCATTACCATCAGGCTGGCAATTTTTAGCATTATCTGCTCTAAACAATCTACCGAAAATTTGTGATTGTTGTGATTCTGGGATGCCTATTCCTGTGTCTGAAATTATTATAATTAATTTATCCATATCTGGGATAGAATCAATTTTTAATCTCACTTTACCATTTTTATTGCTATATTTAATACTATTATGTAATATATTTAAAAATATTACATCTAAATATATTGGATCATTCTTGATTGACTGTGTAAAAAGTATATCTGTTTCAAACGTTAAATTTTTTAAATCAATTTCTGATTGTAATGTCTTTAATAATGATTCTATGTATTTGATTAAATCTATTTCCTGAATACTAAATTGAATTTTTCCTAAATCAATTCTAGACAGATTTAATAATGAGTTTACTAACTTTTCCATTCTAGTCCCTTCCTTATATATATCATTAGCTGCAATACGAACTTCGTTATCAATAGAATTATTGGACAAAATGATTTCTGAATTCCATTTAATAGAGGTTATAGGAGTTCTCAACTGATGAGATGCAAGTGATACAAACTCTTTCTGAGCTCTCTCTGTTGTACGTTCTTGAGTAGTATCCCGAAGTATATATACAGAACCCAATATATCATTACCTGATATTATAGGGTTTGATGTGTTTTCTAAAATTATATTTTTTTTCTTATTATTGGATATATAATTAACAATGCTTGTATATCTATTTTTAGAATTAATTAAAGATAAATCTTGATCATATAAAACAGATTTATCCTCATTTAATTGAATTTCTGGTAAAACATTATATATAAATTTACCAAGTATGTCATTAACTCTTAAATCTAAAATGTTTTCTAATTCTCTATTGACTAGAAATATATTTCCGTCTTTACTTGTCACTACAAGTCCATTGGGAATCGAATCAATAATAGCATTTGTTTTAGCCTTTTCTAATTCTAATAATTTTTGTTGACCTTCTAGCTGTTGCACTAAGTTAGCCAATTCTTGTTTAGAGTTAGCCAATTCTTGATTTTGCTTCATTAACTCACTTAGTTTATTTATATAACTCTCAGTATTTAAAGATAAGTTAATTTTATTAGTTAATGAAGATCTATTGAGCTGAGATAATGAGTTGTTAACAAATTCATTCAAATATATCACCTGTGCTTTATCTATTGAATCTTTATTCACTAAATTAGACACTGTTTCTGAAATAATATTTAATGTTTCATAAACTGGCTTAATTATACCCATATATAATGTATAAGAAAAGAACCAACCTATTACAAATAACAATATCACTATACCTATTAATAAATGCGTAACAGTATCTGTGTATATTATATCTATACCCCAAGCATACTGCAAATAAGTTAATCCTATAATAATAATATACAGGATACTAGTAAACAACAATACTAATGCAGTAAACACACGAAACATTACCGATTTAATTAGTGGATTAACTGTATTATTCATAATTTTGATTATTCTAAAGTATTAATTGTATTTCCATTTTCAGCTAAAGGAGCTGAAACTATTACCCTGCCCTGAATATTTACATATATAGTATAGCCAGTAATATCTTCTCCTAATTGCTGAGGATCTACAGGAATTTCACCAAAAGCAATGTATGACTCTAAATCCGTACTAATATCTACTTTATTTGTATCAACAGCACACCCTGGTTGACATATATCTTTTTCTGTTGTATCTATACCTGCTGGTAAATTTCCAGCATTCATATCCCTATATTGATTTATTGATGTATAAATAGTCATTACATCAACTTGCCTTTGAGAATTATTAACATCTGCAATTTGTTGTCCCGGATTAATAACTCTAATTAAACTTGTTATTAATATACTAATTAAAGTTATTACTAATAATATTTCTAATAATGTAAAGGCTTTTTTATTCATATTATGGTGTTTGTACTTTAAGATCATTATCTTTTATATCTCCAAGATTATCATCAACTAATCTATAATTAGCACTCTCAGAGCTCACTCCTGTTGGATTTTTAGACATATTAATCAATGTCTCAGATAATTCTATCCCAGCAGTATCACCTTCTGGATTAATTTGATACTCTACCGTCACCGTTACCAATTTAGCTCCTGGGGTAGCATCGTTCTCAATTTTCACTCTACGAGTACGGACTGGATTATCTAATTTATCTTGTCCTGTATTGGGAGAAAAAATAAGATTCCATTCACCATTTTCAAATGATAGACCAAACTCTGTTCCACTAGGATTATTATTAAGATCATTTGTATTAATTAATAAAGAATAATCTCTATCTCTAATTGATTTTAGTGCTATAATCCCTTCTTGAGCCATTGATAAAGCTTGACTTTGCGCAATACTAGATTGGTTATTTCGCTGTGCTATAAGCATAGATCCAACTATGCCAGCTATAGCTAATGCTAAAATTGAACCTGCTAGTAGAACTTCTATAATACTATAACCTTTTTTGTATGCCATATTTATTTTATAACGTATTTATTGAATATATAATATCATCTTTTAGTGTTTTTGACAATAAATTTGGTTATAGAAAAAGAAAGAACAATTAAAGATACCATACCAATAAAAAATACAGTTAATTTACCTCTAGTTTCTAATGTTAAAGCAGATATGCCAAACAATATGCTAATTAAATACATAATTATAACTGATGTTTTCTGACTCAATCCAGCTTGCAGTAGTTTGTGATGGAAATGCCTATTATCCGCCTCAAATATAGATTTTTGATTCCAAACTCTCTGAGTAACAACCACAATAGCATCTATAATTGGGAAAGCTAAAACTAAAGCTGAGGTAGCTATTTTGCCGCCACTAATTAACGATAATATTGCCAACATATAACCTAAAAACATACTTCCGTAAGTTCCTAAAAATATTTTAGAAGGAGCCCAGTTAAATTTTAAAAAGCCTAAATACATAGCTATTAATATTATAGAAATAAGAGCAATGTGAGGCTGATTTACGAATAAAGTTAAAGATAATAAAAATAAAGTTAAAAATCCAATTACACCAACTCCTCCAGCCAAGCCATCTATACCATCTAGCCAATTCACTACATTCATAAGCCCTACAATCCAAAATGCTGTAATTATATCTTGAGGGAATACAATTCCAAGAAATTTATAGCTATCTATAAACCATAAATTTCCATTTGGTAAATTAATAGCTTGGATACCGACTCCAGATAAAATAACAATACCAGCTATACCAAATTGCCAAATAAATTGACTACTCCAATGTAAATCCAATTTTTCATCTATATAACCATAAATCAAGATTCCAATAGATCCTAATATCACTCCCCAAAACTCATTCTGCCAGGATAAAAGTCCTGCACCTAAAAGAATCAGAATTGTTAAGATGAAAATAGGTATAATCACTAAGCCACCAATTTTAGGTTTAATTCCACTATGGATATCTCTATCTCTAATATTATTATTAAAAATATATTGTATCCATTTTTGTCTTAATATTAACTTAAAACTACAAAGTGTTACAAAATACACTGCATTAAGAACTCCAATATATATCCATATATTAGTCCACTCCATATTAGGAAGCTACTTTAACACGAGCAGAACGAATTAAACTACCATTTAACTTATAACCTACTTGTAAAACCTCTATAATAGTGTTTTGTTTAGAGCTATCTTCTAGCTCTATACTATCAACAGCTTCGTGTATATTAGGGTCAAATGTCTCTCCAACTGGATCAATGATATCAACTCCCTCATTAATTAAAATATCTTTTAGTTGTTTATGAATATATACTATACCTTGAACCCAATTATTATCCTGCAATTCTATAGGTAAATGCTTGATAGCTAAGGCAAAGTTATCAAATACTGGTATTAGATTTTCTATTAAACCCTTATTAGCTAATTTAATACTATCTACTTTAGCTTTATCTGATTCTTTTTTTAGGTTCTGATAATCTGCTTGAGCTCTCTGCCAACCAGATAGGTTATATAAAGATTCTTCTTTTATTTTTTCAATTAATTGTTCTAGATCTAAATTATCTTTAGATGGATTATTAATTTCTTCTATTTGATTATCTTTCTTCTTCATAATTATTACTATTAAGCATATACTCTACTAAGGCTATATTCTTTGCATATTGCATACCTTTTGGCCCCACTACAACTATTGTACCATCATCCGAGTCAATTGAGAACTTACCAACTATAACAGAATATTTGTGCATAGAAGTATGTGGGCTTTCTTCTCCAATATATAATCTATAACTTCCATGCCCAACATCTTTACCTATTTCATCTATATGAGACTTAATCTCTTCTAAATCCTCAATTGCATCTCTAATAAATGCTACCGATGAAAATCCAGGTTGTGTCAAAAAATTAGATACACCTTCTTCAAAAATTAAATCTGATGATAGTTTTCCCATAGCTACATTGCCCGATTCATGTGCAAAAGATAATAAGAGTTTTTTTAGCTTAAGATGAATTTCACTCATCTTATTCATATCATTCAATAGTTTATGAGTGACCGATGCATACTGACGTAAGATTTCTTGTCTTCCTAATAGTCTATTTACATAATATCGATAGCCTTGATCTGTTGGAATTCTACCAGATGACGTGTGGACTTGAGTCAAATAACCATCTTCTTCTAGTTCAGCTAATTTATTTCTGATTGTAGCACTAGAATATGGTAATTGATACTTTTTCTGAATAGTAAAAGAAGATACTGGCTGAGCTGTGTCAATATAATCAAGAATTACATACTCTAAAAATTGTTCTTTTCTACTATCCATATAAATAAATTATAGCATATAATAAACATTTTTCAATATTTTAGTTTAGTTTTTACTTATAATGTCACTTAATTTAACTTGTATCATATCTCCTCTTTTAATTGAATGTATTAAAATATAATCAGCTAAATATGTCTCCAGAATTGATGCAATGGTACGCTCTAATTCACGAGCACCAAAGTCTATACTATAGCCTTTTTCTGCTAAATATCTAATAGCCTCATTATCTACCTCAAGCTTAACACCCCTTTCCTCATCAAATCTTTTAATCATATCTTCTATTATTTTACTAGTTATCTCACTTACAGTATCTACATCTAATGGATAGTACACTATGACATCAGTAAATCTATTAATAAATTCTGGAGCAAATTCTTTTCCTTCTATGATAGTATCTATTAATTCTTGCTTAAATACAGATTGATCAAATTCAGGATGATTTTTTATAAATTCTCTTAAAAATAAAGAACCTGCATTTGATGTAGCAATAATAATTGAATTCCTAAAATCAGTTCTAATACCTCTATTATCTGTTAAAAATCCTTCGTCTAAAATTTGTAAAAATATATTCAAAACTTGTCTGTTAGCCTTTTCTATTTCATCTAATAATATAAGGGAGAAAGGCTTGTCTTGTATGCTCTTAGTTAAGAAACCTTCTTGAAAGAGACTAGTTTCTCTTGCTGGAGCTCCTAGAATACCATAAACTGAGTCCTCACTTCCAAATTCATTCATATCTAGTCTAATCATTCTGTCACTTGATCCAAAATAATGCTTAGCCAAGGCTTTAGCAGTTTCAGTTTTACCGACTCCAGTTGGACCTAGAAAAAGAAATGTACCTATTGGCTTATCTCTTGCCTTCACATCCAATTGTGATCTTTTCAGAGCATTAACTAAAGCGGTTAGTCCTTTTGGTTGACCTTTAATTTCAGATTTTAATTTTGATTCTAGAGATAGTAAAATATCTTTTTCGTCGTTTTGCAAAGTATTAACATTAATATTAACCCTTTCTGAGACAACTTTTCTAATATGACTTTCGAGTACAAAAGGATTACTCTCGATATTAGCTTGATTCACCGCATCTGATAATATCTCGACTGCTTTACCAGGGAAACCACCCTTACTAACATATCTTTCTGAAAAATTCATAACTGCTCTTAATGATTGATAAGTAATATATTT
>CAZYEN010000039.1:0-62016 GCA_964646465.1 uncultured Candidatus Saccharibacteria bacterium
TACAACCTTTGACTCGAAGCTGTGCGAGCTCCTCCTCACTGGTACCGATGTCGGCGAGTGAGAGGTTACCTTTGGCGGCTTCTTTGCGAACGTATCCGATGAGCGGATCATATTCGCTGGTACCGTTTCGTAGAAAACCGAGCCATTCTTGAGCTTCCTTTTTGTAACTATTCATGGATGTTGTGAAGGGGTAATCCTCAGGCAAAATAGCCCAAGGAATGCAGTACAGATATAGCATATATATCTACTTTTGTCAACTATTATTAACTACTAATTGCGGAGAAAGAGATTAGAACTCGTCGCAAATGGGATTTACTCCTTGAAACCACTCGGTTTCAATACTTCAGCCACGGTAAACTCCAGTTTCCCGACCCCTTCCCTGAGTTCGAATCTCTTCTAACTTACTGAAATTAAAAACAGGGATATTATCCCTATTCTTAATTTAGCGGAGAGAAAGGGATTCGAACCCTTGATAAGTATTACCCTATACTGCGTTTCGAATGCAGCGCAATCAACCGGACTATGCGATCTCTCCTATGATGTTTAGTATATCACATTATTTGATATTTTTGTTATTTTATGCTATGATATACCTTATATATTACAAAATTTATAGTATGAATGAAAAAAATTCCCTAGATACCAAAAGGCACACCGGAGCACATATTCTAGCTACTGCTATTTATGATATGTTCCCTGAGGCTCAGTTTGGAGTTGGTCCTACGACTGAGAATGGCTTTTATTATGATGTTTTGCTCCCCCGCACTCTGATTCCTGAGGATTTAGCTATCCTAGAGGATAAGATGAAAACTATTATTAAAGCTAATCTACCAGTTGAGAGAGCTGAGATGAATATTGATGAGGCTATTGAGCATTTCGGGGATGCTGGACAGATGTTGAAGGTTGAGTTGTTGCAAGACCTCAAGACTCATGGGACTACCAGCTTTACTGAGATTTATGGAGATGAGGAAGTTAGCTCTAATGAGAAAGAGGTTGCGACAGTAAGTGTCTATAAAATTGGTAATTTTGTAGATTTATGTCGTGGTCCGCATATTGAGTCTACTGGACAAATTGACTCTCAGGCTTTTATTTTGGATAGTATTTCAGCTTCGTATTTTCGTGGAGACCAGAAACGTGAGAGCTTACAGAGAGTTTATGGAATATTATTTAATTCCAAAAAAGAATTAAAAGAATTCTTACATAATCGTGAAGAGGCGAAGAAAAGGGATCATCGTAAACTCGGAGCAGATTTGAAATTATTCACTATTTCAGAGCAAATTGGAGCTGGATTACCTCTATTACAACCTAAAGGAGCTATTATTAGAAACTTATTAGAACAATATTTATGGCAATTGCATAGTCATAAGGGTTACAATAGAGTTTGGACTCCTCATATTGCTAAATTAGATTTATACCAGACTTCTGGGCATGCTGATAAATTTGGAGATGAATTATTTAAGGTTCAAGGTAAAGATGAGGAATTTGTAATGAAGCCTATGAATTGTCCTCATCATATGCAAATTTTTGCTGATAATCAATTCAGTTATCGGGATTTGCCTGTTAGATATTTCGAACCTGCTACTGTTTATAGAGATGAGAAATCTGGTCAACTATCTGGATTGACTAGAGTTAGATCAATCACTCAAGATGATGGACATTTATTCTGTAGAGTTTCACAAATTCAAGAGGAAGTGGCAAATATTGTGTCTGTGATTAAGGAGCTATACTCTACTATTGGGATGAATGCAGATTATTGGGTTAGTCTATCTGTAAGAGATTCCAAGAATACTGCTACAACTATTGGTAGTGATGAAAATTGGGAGGCAGCTGAGCAAGCTTTAGAAAAAGCTGCCATTGAAAATAATTTACCTTATCGTAAAGTTGAGGGAGAAGCTGCTTTTTATGGTCCAAAATTAGACTTTATGTTCAAGGATGTTCTGGGTAGGGAATGGCAATTAGCTACTATTCAAGCTGATTTTAATCTACCTCAAAGATTTGATTTATCTTATATTAATGAAGAGGGTGAAAAGGAAAGACCTGTGGTAATACATAGAGCTATTATTGGTTCTTTTGAGAGGTTTATGGCTATATTAATAGAACATTTTGCTGGAAGATTTCCTTATTGGTTAGCTCCAGTTCAAGTTAATGTTTTGGCAGTCAATGATTCTAAAGAAGTATTAGATTATATTGAAAATATCAAATCAATCCTAGATAATGTAGTTATATCTCGGCCGCTAAAATACAATGAACTTAGATACACTATTGATACTACTCCAGAATCTCTAGGTAAGAAAATCCGTAATTCTGAATTACAAAAGATTCCTGTAATTATTATTGCGGGTCCAAAAGACATAGAAGCTAATCAAGTAAGTATCCGTACTCATAATGGAGAGAGTAAAATTACTTTAACAGAATTACAAGAATTTTTAGAAAATATTGAATAATTTCAATACTGCAAAAATATTCCAATTGCAATCAATATAATTCCAATACTTATATTGACATAAGGTTGTCTATCATCTATTTTTGCTGCCCATTTATGTAACTTATCTTTTATTCCTGTAATCATCTCTTGATTTTCAGTAATAGCAATAAACCAAAATACCATAATTGGTATATGGAATACTATATTGAGTCCAGTATTAGCTATAATTCTATAGATAGTTTTATCAAATAAAATATTAATCTGAATTGCTAAGAATACATATTCAACTAGAGCTGGGAAGTCTATAAAGGGAGCTATTATACCCATTACAAAGGGTAATGTACCATAATATTTAGGATAAACTTTTTCTTTTTTGAGTTTAGGTTTTTTGGGGATTAAACTATATAGGATTAAAGCCAAACCCAATGAAATTAAGACATAGCTATTTATAACCCCAATATATTGTTTAATTTCATCAATAGTATCTTCTAAACCCCAAATTATAACTCCAGAAATTATAAAGTGAATCAAAAACAAACCTACCAAAAACCAGAACATATTTTTGGCTGCCTTAGAATGTGCTAAATAGTACAGGCTAAGGATAACTGTCATAAATTTATAATTTTAATTTATTTAAATTCAGAGAATGTCTCTGGGCTGAGATAAGCTGGTATGTCTTCAATATCTATTCTGAGTTGTTCCATAGTATCTCTATGCCTAATAGTTACCTTCCCTTCAGATAAAGTTTCATAGTCCACAGTCACACACCAAGGAGTCCCTATTTCATCTTGCCGGCGATATCTCTTCCCTATTGAACCTGCCAAATCAATATCTGCCATAATCCCCTTCTTTCTTAAACTCATATAGATGTCTTTGGCTTGCTCAGCTAGTCCATCTTTTTTCATCAATGGTAGAATAGCAATTTTATATGGGGCAATTTTATATGGAAATTTTAATACAATACGGCTTTCGGAACTATTTTCCACATTTTCCTCATTATAGAATTCAAAAAGGCTAGATAATAATAGTCTATTAACTCCAAGAGAAGTCTCTATCACATAAGGAAAATATTTTTCATTAGTCTGAGGGTCTCTGTATTGCAAATCTTTACCGCTAAATTCACTATGTTGTTTGGTATCATAGTCTGTACGATTATGAATTCCTTCCATTTCCTTGAAGCCCAAAGCTCCAAATTTATAATCTATATCCCAAGCGTCTTTGGCATAAAATACTAATTTTTCATGCTGTCTGAATTGCAAATTAGCTCGATTATAGCCTAAATATTCAGTATAAAACTTATATCTATAATCTTTCCAAAATTCATACCAACTATCTTCCTCTCCTGGTTTTACAAAAAATTGCAAATCAATTTGCTCGAATTCACGAGTACGGAAAATATATTGTTTAACGGTAATTTCATTTCGAAAGGCTTTGCCTAATTGGGCAATCCCAAATGGTAATTGTCTGCGACTTGTCTCTTGTACTAATTTCCAATTAACATAAATATTTTGACAAGCTTCCCCTTTAAGATAAGCTACTGTCGACTCATCAACGGTTGCTCCAAGATGGGTCTGTACGAGGAGATTGAATTGTTTAACATTAGTTAAAGGATTCCCATCTGGAGAGAGAACATTATTATCTGCGATAACTTTATCTGTTTCCTCTGGTGAAAGACTATCTGCATTATCCATAATGCCAGCCTCTTCAATGAGATGGTCGGCCCTATATCTTTTATGAGTAACTGTATCTTCTACCAAAAGGTCAGAAAATCCTCCAATATGCCCACTAGCTTCCCAAACTTTAGGATGCAGGAAAATTGCACCCTCAATCTCAACCACATCATCTCTATAAGTCACCATCCAGTCCCGCCAAGCCTGCACGAGGTTGTCTTTAAGAAGTTTCCCTAAAGGTCCAAAGTCATACACCGCTGAATATCCTCCATAAATTTCAGAGGAGGGATAGACAAATCCATTACGATGAGCATATTTTACAATGGTATCCAGTTTAATCGACATAATAAAGTCTATAATTTATTGATTATATTTTCTATTATATCATATTTTAGTAGAAAGTGGAAAAAGTTAATTGCTTTTTATATAGGAAAAGCTATTCCTCCTAGAAATACTTTAATGTATAATAAAGTACATACTAAGGTTATAAATAAAGTATAAATTATATTTTGATACAATGGTCTGGAGTGAAATTTATCGTAAAGCTGGTGTACTGAAAATATTAAGATAGTAAGATAAGTATATGGTATAACAATATTCCAATTTAAAAATGTTTCTACTAATGAATCGTTATAATTAATAGAATCACTTTGTGGCTTTATAATCAAACTATCATCCCCCATAAATATAGATAGTATGAATGCAATAACTAGTATCAAGCCAAAATAATTGAACATCCACTGAAATATATTAGACTTAGAATTCTTATCTCTAGTTCCCCAGTTTGTATCATTTAAGGTGAATAAAGCCTTTAATCTAATAGGCATTAGAAACAATATATGAATAAATCCATAAATTGAAAATAGAATAAAACTTAAATTACCTGTACGAAAAATTGCATATAAAGATCTAAATAGAGCCATTATAAATATTATTGTTATATAACTAAATAATAATGTTATATTTCCGTTTTGAAAGTAATTGTAAATTAATATACCCAATGTCACTGTGAACATTACTGATAATATAACCTGGGTCCACATATCATAAAGAGAATATAAGCTTACTTTAGAATAAAATTTGTTACTCCAAATAAATTCACGGAAAAAGCTTTTATTCCATCTATCCTGTTGTTTAAAATAAGCTGATAAATTATCTGGGACATAAGTATAAACTATAGAATTTTCTTGAAGTACAGTTTTAAACCCCTTAGATATAACTAAATTTGTAAGATGCCTATCATCTCCATATGTACATATATTACCTTTAAAAACCTGGTTTATATAATCATCCTTTACATCTTGTATAATTGAATTTCTATAAATTGTGAATGGACCAGAACAACATAGTACACTACCTGTATAGCTTTGGGCTGCCCTTTCTAGATGAAAAGCTATCCAGTATCTGAATTGTATTAATTTTGTTAATAAGTTTTTATTCTTATTGTAAACCTGGACATCACCAGTTACCGCTCCAATCTTTTGATCGGATTCAATTCTATTTAAAGCATTCTCAATTGCTTTATAATTCAAAAGAGTATCTGAATCTACTGTTATAATATATTCATATTCTTTTAACTTTGAAAAACCATCATATTGAGTATTTCTTTTACCAGTATTAGATTTATATATAAATTCAGCATTTTTAAATAATTTATTATATTTATTATATATAGGTTCTAATTTATCTAAATTTTTTGATCCATCATCAATGAAAATAAATTTAATTTCTCTCAACTTATTTTCAACTTCTAAAGCTTTTTCTAGAACTAGATCTAAAACTTCTGGTGATTCATTGTATATTGGGTATATAACACCAATTTTATTTTTATTTATATTTACATTTTGAATGACTCTTTTATTAAATGAGATAGAATGTAGAGATGCTAGCCACATTTGTGTTATTAAATGACTGAATGACAATATTATATATATATATATATTTCTATAATGTTAATATCTCCCATAATTCTTTTTAGCTAAATCATAATTATTTATATATAAACAAAAGACCTAAGAAAAACCTCTTAGATCTTTTGTTTGAATATATATTTGTGTTGTATAATAATATACTTATAATATATTGTCAAACTTTAACTTATGTTATTTACGGATTTTCTCAAACTTTAACTTCAATATTCCAAATAATAGCTCAAAGTTAGTCCATAAATTCACATTACTTTTACCGTTTTTCCTAGCATCGAATTGGATTGGAATTTGACTAATTTGATAGCCTTGATTTTTTGCTTTATATAAAAACTCATAGTCAAAGCCCCAAGGGGTGGGGTTTAAATCTACCTTTTTTAGAATCTTTTTCTTAAATACTTTCATTCCTGATTGTATGTCATAAGGTAATCCTAGTAAAATTTTACCGAAAACTTTAGCATATATACGGCTTAATAATTTTCTATACCATTTAATATTTTGCACTACCCTATTTGCTACCATAATATCAACTTTTTCCATTTTGACTAACATATCATATAATAGTTCTGGTGGATATTGTAAATCTGCATCAATCATTGCTACAGAGCTATACCTTGCTTTACTAAATCCTTCTAATAATGATTGTGCTTTGCCTTTCGCTCCTTTTTTTAGAGCAACCTTAAGAGGATACCTTCCATTAAGTTGTCTTATTATATCCAATGTTCTATCTTCCGAAAAATCGTCTACTATAATAATTTCATACTTTATTTTATTTTTAGTCATATTTGAGTGTATTCGCTTAATTAACTCTTTAATATTATCTTGCTCATTATAGGTTGGTATGATAATAGATAGATGCTTCATATTATAACGTGAGTTTATACTGATACAGAGTAAGGTCGGGAGAGAATTCTCTCTCTTCAACCTTTTCAAAATTATTATCTAAATATGTTTTGAATTCTTTTTCATAACCTTGATCATAAGATAAGATTATATACATATACTGATGTCCGTCTTTAATTTTATTAACCTGCTCCTCTATTTTAGAACTATCAAATTGTGGAATAGACGATACTTTACTTCTATCCCACATTGGAAATGTCTCTACACTAGTAATGCCCTGATAATAATATTCGAAAGGATATATGGTAAATGGAGCTGACAGTACAATTACATCTCTAGCACTTGCTTTGACTGTGAGGTATATTGCAATATCTTCAAAATTTTCCTTTACTGGAGTATAAGGACTAAAAATTTGTAATAATAATGATATACCTATTATAACTATTATTCCTAAGTATAATATTCTCATTTGTTTGCTAAAATAAGTATTGATAATATATATAAAATATAAGTACAAGAATAAAGAACTTACAATTAAATATCTAGATAAGAATATTGGTCTTAAATAACTAAGTATAAAGGCTAATCCAATTGGTATTAGTATTTGGAATATAACAAAAGTGCTAAAGACTGGATATTTTAATTTTCTTTGTAAGGAAGTAAATATTATTATCACTATTATTGGCCAACTAGATAGAATAATACTATTGATAAGATCGGTTTGAAATCCGAATATATATTGAGAAAATATATTGAAAAAGTCAATGGAGGTTGGTGACTGTAATACTGGCTTTGTATTGGCTGCTGATCCAAGACTTATTACATAATATATCCAAGGAGCTATAGATAATAGAATAATAACTGTACTAATAATAAATTTGAGGAATAAAGTTTTATTGAATTGCTTATAGCTAACTAGGTAGAATAACCCATTAGATATTAAAAATAACCAATAAAAATAATGAGTATATATACCTAAGATTGCTGTTATAATAAACCCAATCCAACTTTTTTTACTATCCTTTTTTAATATGTCGATGAAAAATATGCTATTCAATACAGCTAAAAGTAGTAATAAACTATACATCCTAGCTTCATTAGCATACCAATTAATAAATGGGGATAGTATAAAGACAATTGTTGTCATTAAAGCTATTCTTTTTGTATAAATTTTACTAGCTAAAATATATACGAATGGGATTGAAATTATGGATATAAGTAAAGATAAATATCTAGCCGATATAATACTATTATCAAATATACCTTGCCAAAAGTGTAATATAATATGGTATAAAGGCACATGTACATCTCGTCCTACAATATCTAATATCTCAGGAATACTATGACTAACTTGCCAAATACTTTGAGCCTCATCTAATCTAATACTATTGAGATATATAAGTGGTATAGATATAGAAATACTGATAAGAGTAAAAAATAATATTGTAATCCAATCTAAATTCCATAAATTATATCGATACTTTTGAATAGATGGCATAAACTTCATTATTTATCTATAGTTAAATTTGAGTTAATCGGCACTGTTTCAAGATATTCTAGACTCTGATTTGATTTGTTCTTCTGCAACTCAGGTAATGATGCCCTTAGGAAAGGGAATATTATTATAATATTAAGCATGATCCAAGTAATATTAGCAAATAAAGATGCAGTTATGCCATTACTATATAGATAGTATGAAGTACCAATGGCACTAATTCCTATATATACAAGATGCATCCAATTGAGGTGAATAAAGTTGCCAGAAACTTGTGTTTTAGAAGTTATACTAAAACCATTTTTCTGCCCACTTAATACGGCGAATAAAGCTTGAATATGAATCATAAATGAGCTCATAGAGAAGGCCAGACCTTTGAAGGAATAGGTGAAATTACTACTTCTCTGCAAAATGTACATTACCAGATAAATATATGGGATAAAGACCAATGCAATAATCATACTGGAGTTTACTAGTGGCACATTTCCAGTAAATAAGAAGATAAGTGGCAGAATCATATTCAGGAGGAATACTACTCCCGATAAATAATAGCTGGCAGATGCTAAATATTGTAGTTTTTGAGATAAAGATAAACCCCTATTGAATAAGGGGTTATATTTGAATATTATCTCTAGACTACCTCTTGCCCATCTAAATTGCTGTTTATAATATGACATAAAGTCCTCAGGTGCTAAACCTTCTGCTAATACTTCTGGCACATATACTGATTTCCAGCCTTTAGAATGTACAAATAAAGATGTTAAGAAATCTTCTGCAATATTAGTCTCACACATACCCCCTGCCTCCATAATGGCCTCTCTTTTCAATACCATATTGGTACCACACATAAATACAGAATTAGTTTTATTCTTACCCTTACAAATAGCTCCAAAAAACAATTCTTGTTGTCTCCAAGCTCCTTCTGTTACTAGGTTTTGAGTATGATTTTTATAGTATTGTGGTGTCTGTACAAATCCAACTCTTTCATCTATAAAATAGCCCATCGTTTTTTGTAAGAAATCTTTTGATGGGATATGATCAGCATCAAAGACTACAAAGTAATCACTACTAGTATGTAATAAAGCATTATTTATATTACCAGCTTTAGCTCCGTGTGGTATTTTTCTAGTAATACAATGTATGTTTAAATCTTTAGCTAATTCTTCAACATCTTTCCAATTATCTTTCTTCGCTACAAACCCATCATTCAATAAATAAACCTCAAATTTAGGATAAATTATATTCTTAGCAGCAACTGCAGTTTGCTTAATAATTTCAATTGGCTCACCTGCTACTGTAATGAATATATCTACTTCTGGAGAGAAAGTTTTATCATATATATTGGTACTTTTAGTATCCCAAACTGTTATAATATAGCTTATAATCTGCCATAAATGAAATATTTCTCCTACAATCAGGATGCCATACAGCCAATAATTACTAGGAGTAATGAAAAATGTTATGAATATAAAATAAATTATAGAGACTAATGCTACTCCAATAAGTAGAGTTTTGGAAGCTTGAGTGTTATCTAGAAAGATTGTTCTAGGATTATATGCTACTGTATTCTTCATAGAATTGTCGTTATTTATAAGCTTCTACAATATCTCGCTCCGAGAGAGTAGCAAAATAGTTGGGTAATAAATTGTTATAGATAGCCAGTCCAAACCAAGCCCAGTTAGTATCATAATAACTCAACTGTTCTCTCCATTGCTGAGTATCTCTATTGTATAGGGGTAATAATTTTTGTTCATAAATCTGTTTGGCAATGGTTGGATTGACAAGTGCAAAGTATCCTATATTAGTTCCAATAACTGCAGGCGAGGAACCCTTATCTAATATTTCTCCATTGTGAGAGTAAGTATTGTAGATATTCTTATCTGTATTCCAGATAAACAACAAGAAACTATTGTCTTGAGAATATTGTTTCGCTCTATTCTCTCCATACCATAGATAATCTAAATATAGTCTCCACATAACTCTATGGGCGTCAAAACTATAATTAGTCGTAATATTAGAACTTTCAGGAGCTCTCAGCTCTCCTGTTTTTCTATCTATAACTACCCAGTCTGGAGGCAAGCCTACAGATTTATCTTTATCTAGAGCGGAAGCTGAGGATTGATTGATTATGTTATAAGAAGTATCCACAACTCCTTGCCAATCATTATTTGGATTAATAACAGCAAACATTCTATATGCATAAGGTGCATAGTAAGATGGATTTAATAGAACAGTATCTTGATTAAATTGCTCTATATCATTGGAGGTGAGATAGGGCTTACCATTTATTATAACAACACTTTCATCCCATATAGCATTAATAATACTATCTGCTTCCAATAAATATCTAGGGTCATTCCAACGAGCATAAGCGAATAAGAGAGCCATTGCAATATCTGTATCTCCATCTATAGCTGCATTTTGTCCTCCAATATTATTTAGTACCCCATAAGTACCATCTTCTCTTTCACCAAATAACCAAGAAAATAGTTTATTATCTTTCCAAAGATTATCTTTTGTCCATTGCCAACTTTTATCAAAAGTTTCTTTATCATCTTGCCAAACAGCTCTTAACATTGTATAACTTTGGCCCTCTGAGGTGGTTATATCATCTCGTTGTTTATCTAATGTTCTGAAAGTTTCCTCTTCAATATACTCTTCTTTATAGCCTTCCCATAAGGACTTTAGCATCGCTTGATTTGAAAATATATAGTTATTATTGATTGAGATTTCCTTTAGCCATGAACTATTAGTTAGACTAAAAAATGTAATTCCCATCAATATAATAAACACACCTATCCAAATTGTCTTATTGAGTGTACCTAATATACTATTTAACATTGATTATATATAATAATTGCTATTAAATAAGCTGCATAATTAAAGGTATCATATTACATAACTTTTGTCAAGAGTTGACAAAAGTTATGTAATTAATGTTATTTTATAGCTAATATAAAGGCAAATTTAATATGTTATATTAAATAATTATTACTTAAAAATAATAATATAAAAATTTTATCTATCTAAAATATTTTCTATAGAAGTTAGTAATGCTTCCTTCTTTTTCTTAACTGCAAGCTCCAGCAATTCATGCATACTACTAGAATCTTGAATAATCATGGAGCTGGCATGTTTTCTATGATACACTCCTCCAGCTCTTAATACATCTGGATAATCTCTTTTACAAATAGTAGGTACAGTTATAAATTCTTCCACCTCAAAGATTAATAGTTTTTTACTCTCATACTCTACTGTTTTCATATTATAATTAGGAAGTGGATCAAGATATTGACTAAGATGATTATCTATCCAAGTCCTGTCTATACTTTCTAAATCCTCACTACTAAGTCCAACTATTAGTTTAGAATCAGAAACCCCAAATATTAACATTCCTCCATCGGGCATATTAGAGATAGCAGCAATGTGTTTTGCTAATTTGGTTTTATTATAATCATTGAACTTATGCCAATTAAAATTCTCTTTAAAGTCAATATGATTGTCCTCATAGCTTTCTTTAATCACTTTGTCTAATAGCTCGGGAGTGTATTTCATATTTCTATATAATAATTTAACTATATTTAATATATCACAATTTGATTAAATTTAATATTATTCTTCTAGTTTAGTTAAATATGTACAATTTTATATTGACTATATTATAAATATATGTTTATATATTGTTGCATTGCTCTATTACAAATGGCCCTCTATTCTATTAGATTCGCATCTAAGCCACTGAACAAGATCCAGAAAAATTGGGTTTTGTCTGCATACTCTGATATTAACATAATACAAGACAGACTTAAACTAATAAGGCTTCTTATGGTAATTATAGCAGGACCTAATACTGATATATCATCAGAATTAGGTGATGTAAATAAGATTTTTAGAAGATGTAACCCTATCTGGAGAAAATCAGTTTGTATCTCTGAGCCAAGAGCATATACACTATATGTTAATATTGAACAGAAAGGTGTATGTATATTCACAAAAAGTCAAGGACGAATACTTCATAAATTAGGACTAGTCCATACAGATAGTATTGCAGCTTATAGATTAATGACTCGTCTTATGCATATATTAATTGCAACACTTGAGCATAATAATAGCCCCAATATTCAATGGATTAATGATATGTCAGCTGGGAGAATTTGTCCCCATAACGAAAATCAAAATACTATATCATTACATAGTAATCTTCATTTACAGGCAGTCCTCATGAATTTACCTAATGTGCCTTTTACGAAATCTCATCCATCAGAAATTACAATCACAGTCCCACCATCTTGTTATGAGATAATTATCAAGAAAGAGTAATTATACTCGACTTATCCCACCCCTCGTAATATACGGGGTGTTTTTTTAAATAGAGTAAAGAAAACTCTCAATATCCTTATACCTCTCCTTAAACATCAAATACAATGTCTCTGGCTTCTCTACTTCTCCGATTAAAATTAACTTTTTATTCAGACCACAGGCCACTCCTGCTTCCATATGAGCTGCCAGTCCTGCCGGTAAAAGTAAAATTACTGTATCAGCATTCTTGAGTCCAGCCATATCTTGATTAAAAGTATCTTGATAATGAGTGGAATTCCAAAAATCTATCTCGGACTCTGCTATTTTCATTTGCTCTTCCCAAGGTAAATCGGGAGTTTCTGGAGTAGCTGGAATGTTGAGAAAATTATAGCAACTATACCCTTTTGATTCTATTCCATCTACAAGTCGCTGAATATTATCAGCATTCCGTGTACGCCCGATTACCATATAATCTGTATGCATGGTGGTGTATCAGTTATCTAATTCTTTTAATTTTTTATCCCACCACGCCTTTACAATATTTATATTAGTTTTATTTCCTATTGTTCTAAAATATGCAAATTTTTCTTCAAAAACTTTATGATGTTTCCTTAGATTTTCAGAACTCTCTAATGCCCATAGAGAATGTTGTAACTCTTTATTTTCTTTTTCAGATAAATATTCCATAGACAGATACCTATTAGGAGATGTATCAAAATCTATTGGTATTGTAATAAAATTATAATTTTTATCTAATATTTTTTTAGCCAGAGTGTTAATACGATTTTCTCGTGTTTGCTCACAGAAAATAAAAAAATTAGCTTTTCTAATACCTCTTTTATGAACTATATCTAAGCTATTCAAAAGATTTTCTAAAGTGGATAGAGATTTATTCTCAGGGGTAAATCTCCAATTTTTTGTAATTGATTCTAAAAATGGCCTTTCTTGTATAAAGGCTTTAAAAAATCTTATCATTTCATCAGCCTCAGTACGGTCATATGGCTTGAACATATCTGTTTTGCCACCACAGGTAATAATAATTGGGTTATCGATATTATTTTTTGTTACAATATCATAAATTTTATTAAAAATCATTTTTAAGTAAAAATTATAGTTTTCATCTTTCAAAATATCCTTTGGGACACCATATCCAAAAACTAAAAATATATTATCCATAAAATTATAATTTAATTATTTCAATATTATAAATAATTTTATCATAAATTTAGAATTTTTGTAATTGAATATAAAATAAATCCCCCTAAATTGTAATCTAGAGGGATTTACTACATTGTGCGCAGAAGAGGACTTGAACCTCCACGGTACTTTGTATTTTCCCACAAGCACCTCAAGCTTGCGTGTCTACCGATTCCACCACCTGCGCTTTTATTAGAGTTTCGGTTTTACTCTAATATTTTTAATTTATAATTATTCAGCTGATTGAACTTCTGTTGCTGGAGTAGCTTCAACAGCTTGATTTCTAGTTGATTCTGTAGTGATAACTTTTTTAGCCTTTTCTTTTAGGCGATATTTTTTACCGATTGCATTTCTTAGGTAGAATAGTTTTGCTCTTCTAACTTTGTTATGTTTTAGAATTTCAACTTTTGCAATATTAGGAGAATATACAGGAAAGATTCTCTCGACACCTACTCCGAGTGATACTTTTCTTACTGTAAAAGTAGCTGAAATATCAGTTTTAAGATGCTTAGCAATTACAGTTCCTTCGAATACCTGAATTCTTTCTTTAGTTCCTTCAATAACTTTTTGGTGTACTCGAACTGTATCTCCAATATTTACTGGTTCGAATGGTAACTCTGTAGGTGTAGCTAGTGTACTCATATCATTATCTTATATATTCTTCCCTATAACTTATTTGGGGTGGGCGATGTAGGATTCGAACCTACGACCCCCTCGGTGTAAACGAGATGCTCTGACCAGCTGAGCCAATCGCCCTTGATTTATAATAAACGAACCTCTCTCTTAGGATAAGCTCATCTTAGTAGCGATAGGGGGGATCGAACCTCCGACCTCGGGCTTATGAGTCCCGCGCTCTAACCAGCTGAGCTATATCGCCAATATGAGAAAGATACATTTTTGTGGCGGGAGCAGGACTTGAACCTACAACCTCCGGGTTATGAGCCCGACGAGCTACCATTGCTCTATCCCGCGATTTATACATTGCTTATCTATTATTACATATAATTAAAAATAATGCAAGAGTTGAGAGTATTATAATTTTATTTTGTAAATTTAATTTCAATCTCTGATTCTAGCTCTGATTCTAGCCAAAAGCCAAAGGTATCTATAAAGTTTATAATGACTGCTACATAATCCATAGGATTAATTAATATTTCTAAAGTCATCCGCATTTCATATTCTTTCTCAGGATAATATTTACTGAAAATACTATAGCATGGGTATAGGTCTCTAGTAAATACATTTTACTTATCTATAACTAGCATAGATCCAGTCCTTAATATTCTTTCCATAACACAAATGCATCATTTCCAAATATCTCCTTTATAAGTATTGGTTAATATACCTTTTATAGTATTTTCAAATGTTATAGTATCGCACACTGCAGAATATAAATAAAAACTAATCTGATATAACTTGACAAAATAAAGAAAATAATATATTCTTTTAACAGCATACGCATCCGAGCGTTTGCTGTTCTTTCACTTCGCTCTATTTGAGCGACGAATTACCCATGAAGATCTTTCCCAAGTTTCTCGCCGTCGCCGCGACCGCCCTTGCTATGGCACCAGCAGCCATGGCACAACAAATGACAAGTGGGGTAATTATTAGGGATAGTGCCCGCACTGGGACATTCCAGTATTCCAACACGATTACCAACACGGTTGAAAGCCAAGGTGCTACAAACACCGTCTCCTATGACTTCTTTGGCGGTGTGACTAGCGAGAGCTCAAATTCATTCAATGGAATTAAAACTGAACTCTTCACCGAGCTCGGTAGCGGAACATTCGAATCAACAGAGTTCCAAACTCTGAATCTCTTGGGTGTTAACTGATGAAACAATTTCCCACTTTGATGAAAAGACTCTTCGGAGTTACTTTTTTTCTTGTGGGAGTCACCTCGCCGGCCTTGTCCGGCGAGGTTTCTCCTACAAATGTCACTGCAGGGAGTACAAATGCCTCAGTCAACGCCTTGAGTAATAGTTCTTCATTAAATCAAGTAGGGGGGAATAACATTACCACCCTTTATGACAACTCCAAAGACACTGGCAATGGATTTGGGGTAGGCAGAGTCTGCAGAGGAGCAAATGTCTCAGCCTCACTATTTACAACGAGAGCTGACGGCTTTGATAATAGGTCGAGTATTATGGGAGGAGCACTCTCATTTACCGCACCTTTTCCAAGCGAAATAGATTCACTTTGCAGACGACAAGCTAGACTTGTAAACGACCAGCTTGAAATCACTACCGCATTAGGTTTGGCAAAAGCCTGCTCAGAGTTGAAAACCCTCAATGTACAGGTAGACCTTAATCTTCCTGCCTTTGAAAAACTCAGAGCTTGCCAAGTCAATCCCAACAAAACTAATCCGTAAACAAGGATCAAGTTTTCCACGAGCCCCGTAACGTACGGGGCTCATTTTTATTTTGTATTTTGAAAACTACTTATCAATTAAAGTATGCTTTATTACATAATTTGGTAGAAATAAAAACTGATGATTTTGATGGTTTTATTCATTATGATGATATAGACTTCGAGCAGAAAAATAACGAAGCAGAGTTAAAAATTATGGAATTAATAAAAGATGAATTTAATTATTTCCCAGAAATAAATTCAGTTATATAGTAATATGAAAATAAAAAATTTATATCTAAAAGTTCTATAACCAATAGTTAACAATCCCAAAAGCTGTGATAATTGTAAAGACTATAGTATTGACTAACATGCCTACTTGTCCAGCTTGCTTGAAGGCTTGCCAAGATGAATATAGCCAAAATGGTTGGGCTAATAAGTTAAGTACAAGACCTAGTTGTGGGACTTTTAATGCTATAGCTAATTGACCTCCTAATGTGAAGGCCGGCAATAAAAACTGAGATAAAATATTAAATATTTTTTTTGATTGTTTCGATTTCATAGTATATTTAATGTAAGCATTTTAAGTATAACACGTATTATGGTCTTTTTCATGGTATACTTACAAATATTCAGAATACATATTTACATTATGCTAAAAAAATCTCTACTCAAAATTATGAATCTAGTGAATAATTTCAAAAGAATTGAAAGAACAGTTTATGTAGCAAATACCGACCCAAAACGGTTTGAAAATGATGCTGAGCATTCCTATGAGTTAGCTTTAGTGGCATGGTATCTCAATAATTCTTTTAATATTGGTCTTGATACTAACTTATTGCTAAAATATGCCTTGGTTCACGACCTTGTAGAGACTAAAACCGGAGATTTTGATGGATATATGTATAAAAATAACCCTAATTTTGAAAAGGAAAAATTAGAAAATGAAATAAAGGCTTTAGAAAAAATTCAAAGTGAATTTTCAGAATTCTCAGAGATGAATACCAGTTTAAAAGAATATGAAGACTTGGGATCACCAGAAGCAAAATTTATCTATGCATTAGATAAATTAATTGCCCAAGTTGGTGTAGCAGAAATAGATAAAAGAACTTTTGCAGATTGTGGTATTTCATATAATTCAGCTCAAGATATTTGGAATAGGAAGCTCACAAAAGATCCTTTTGTATATAAATTATTACAAGAATTTGTTATTGAGTGGAAAAAAAAAGATAATTATTTTGCAGAGAAAGATTTTATTCCTACATATAAGAATAAGAGAGGTAAATAAGTATATAAAAAAACCTTATCTGATTTATTTTATATGATATAATAATACTATTACTATTTATATCTAGGTATGTCTGAAAGATTTCTTCCCTATGCTGCAGTTTGGGTACTCGTTTACAATGAAAAGCAAGAAATATGTCTCCTAAGAAGATTCAATACGGGGTATATTGATGGGACTTATACGGTACCTGCGGGACATCTAGAGGGGGGTGAGAGTTTACAACAAGGAGCTCATCGTGAAGCTCTCGAAGAAATAGGAATTACTATTATAGATAGCAAATTGGTACATACTGCCTATCGTGAAAGAAAAAATGATAGAATTTATATTGATATATTCTTTGAAGTTTTAGCGTATCAGGGAGAAGTATATAATGCTGAGCCAAATAAATGTGATGAGATTATTTGGGTGAATAAAGAAAACTTACCATCTGCAATGGCACCTAGCCTGAGATATGCTCTGGAAGCTATATTCAATGGAGACATTTATTCTGAGTATGTGGAGTAGAAGATAAATCGTTTACAAAGTCTTATTTTTGTGTTATGTATTAAGGGTCTTCTACCCTTGAGGTAATTTCAATGTCTTTTACAGTCAAAAAACATTCTACAGATGAAGTTCTGAGGTTTATTAGAACTAATGAAAAATATGCCATGATTTCATTACTCCATCATGACTTTGGATTTAACTTCAGTGATGTCTTGGAAAGTATGATAAATAATACAAACACACCGGAAGACGTTAGAGATACTGCTAATCAGATGTGTCACCATGAATGGACTCGAGATTGGTGATACTTCTACAAGTTAAATACAATTTTCTCAATCATTCAATGATTGAGATTTTTTCTATTTTCTTAGGGGGGACTGAAATGTCTCCTCTACAAAGTGGAGAGATAAACCCTCCGCTACGAAATTCATAATTCGTAATTTATTTTTCCACCCCGTCCAGCAAAGCTGTCCACCCCTCAAGAGGGGAATTTAGTTCAATCAAACTCCCCCACTTGTCTACCGTAGGTGGAAAGGAGGACAGTTATTTTGTCTCTCTTTGTCTGCCTGTGGTAGAAATGGAGGGAGTACCCGCAGGGGGAGGGTGGACAAGAAGTTGTTTACAATATTTTATTTCTGTGTTATATATTAAGGGTTGTCTACCTTTGAGGTGATATAGTGAAAATACCACCATTTGTAAAAATAGATGATCATTTATATATAAATACTTGTGTAGTTGATTGTATTAACCTCGGATTACAAATATTAGGGGGGGGATACATATCTAAAGATATAGGGATACTATATAGAAATCAAGTAATAATAGATGTTTTTGCTAGACGTTATATATACTTTCTATTATCCCCTGAATCAGAGATCAGTAAAATAATTTTAAATTTATCATTAAGTTTAAATAAAAAATTTTTACGAGAGTTGTTTTCTACATTTTATCGTACATATATATTTACAAAAAATGATTGTTAAAAATACCCTCCCAGCCCCCAAGGGCTGGTTTTTTCTTGCTTTTTTTTCGTAGGGCTTTTGTCCCTCCTATTATTTCTTTTAAAGAGATATTAGGAGGGGGTAACCTTTCAGTCGCCCGAAATCCACCTCCGGCACTTCGTGCCACCTCCTCCAAAAGAGGACAAAATTAACTGTCTCCCGATCTTCAATCCGACTATCGCCTATTCTTAAAGGCAGCAATGAGGGTGTCTTGATCAACATATTCTAGTAAAGTTCCATTAGCTAGTCCCCTACCTAGGCTACTGATATTGCCTTTAAATGATTTGAGTTGTTGCCTAATATATTGAGCTGTTCTATCTCCTTGTGCGGTGGGGCTTGTGGCTATGATGATATCTTGTATGTGTTCAGTTTTAATTCTGTGTAATAATTCACTAATATGTAAATCCTCCGGTTGTGAGGCTTTGAGCGGGTCTATTACTCCCCCGAGGACATGGTATCTTCCGTTATATATTTCAGTTCTCTCAATTTGTAATATATCTTCAGCATATTCTACAACACAGATTGTACCTGTGTCTCTAATTTCATTATTACAAATATTACAAATATCACCTTCAGCAGTATTATAACAAATTTTACATTGCCTAACTAATGTCTTGATTTTGTGTATTTCCTTAGCTAATTTGGTAAGATAAGTTTGATCTTGATTGATTAACCAATAGGCATATCTAGTGGCAGTTTTTCTGCCTACTCCTGGGAATTGTCTAATATCTTCAATTAGCTCATTAACTGAGGCTGGTGGAGTTATTTTACGTTGCATAATTATTCATTATTTTGCTGATGTCTATAATCTAAATTAACAAAGGTAGCATATTCTTTTTTGAACCCTAATTTAACCTTACCGATTGGTCCATTTCTTTGTTTGGCGATATGAATTTCAGCTATACCTTTATTTTCAGTGTCTGGATTTTCTCTCTCTTCTCTATATATAAACAACACAACATCGGCATCTTGCTCAATCGAACCCGACTCTCTTAAGTCAGATAGTCTGGGAATTTGTGGTGAGCGACTTTCTACCGAACGAGATAACTGAGATAATGCTATTACTGGAACATTGAATTCTCGGGCTAAACTCTTGAGAGATCTTGATATTTCTGATACTTGTTGTACAACATTATCTGTTCTTAGACTTGATTCCATAAGTTGTAAATAATCTATTACAATTAAGCCTAACTCTTCTACTTCAGACATAATTCTCCTCAAAACAGCTCTCATTTTCATAACACTATTTCCTGGACTATCTTCGATAAAAAGTTGAGATTTTGACAAAGAATCAAGTGCTGGAGCTAATTGTTCAAAATCCTGTGAATGTAATTTACCAGTCTTCATTTTGAATAAATCTACTTTTGCCTCGGAGCTTATCAATCTATCTACCACCTCTTCTTTTGACATTTCAAGACTAAAAAAAACTGCTCCCTTGCCTGAGGTCATAGCTACATTTTTTATGATTTCAAGAGCTAAAGATGTTTTACCGACTGAGGGACGAGCAGCTAATATAATAAGGTTGGATGGTTGAAGTCCTCCAAGAGAATTGTCTAAGGAGTCAAATCCAGTTTTGACTCCCTTCATTCCAATTCCATTATTATGGACATCATCAATCCTATCGAAAGCATCATGAAGTGCATCGCTCATTTTTACATATTCTTGCTTTACTACTTTTTGAGCTACACTAAACACTGCTTGCTCTGCTTGGTCTAGTACATGGTCAATTTCTTGGGTTTCATCAAAACCTAATTCCACAATAGAAGAGCCAACTGCTATTAATTTTCTTAAGGTTGATTTGTGTTTTACAGTGTAAGAATAATGTTCTATATGTGCTGAAGAGGGAACTAAGTCTACTAGATTAGCTAAATACTCCTCTCCCCCAATTTCCTCTAACTTTTCAATTAATTCTAGTTTATGACTGACGGTAAGTAAATCTATTGGCTCTTTTTTATTAAATAACTCTAATATCATCTGATAAATGAGTCCATTTTTTTCATAATAAAAATCTTCCGGAGTAAGTATATCTACAATTTTTATCAAAACATCTGATTCAATTAGAATTGCTCCTAAAACAGATTCTTCCATATCAACCGCCTGAGGTGGAATTTTATTATGTAATACTGGTGATTTTTCTTTATAGTCTTTAGATTTTTTTCTTGTTTCTGCCATAGTCTTTACATTTCATCTAAAGTTTGAATACTTAATAATGCTAGTCCTGTTTTAATTATAAGATTTACTCTTTCTAATAAATATAATTTATTATTTTTAGATTCTAAATTAGATTCTTTTAGAATAGGATTAGAGTGATAATATGAGTTTATCATTTCTGCCAATTCATATAAATAGTGTGCTATAAAGGCAGGATCATATTCTTTAGCAGCTTGATCTCTGATTTCTGAAAATTTAGCTAATTTTAAGATTATATTTTTTTCAACTGGATTCAAATCTTGGTCTTCAAAATACTTTGGAGTAATACCTGATTTATTTAGAATAGACTGAATACGAGCATAGGTATAAAGTATATAAGGTCCAGTTTTTCCTGTGAGACTAATAGATGAATTGATGTCAAAAACAATATCTTTTTTAGTTGAAATAGATAAAATATAATACATATAGCTTGCTTTGGCTATAATTTGTACTCTTTTCTCTATTTCTGATTGCTCTAATCGAGTGTCTTTGAAATATATTTCTTGAACTTTGTCTTCAATTTCTTGAATTAAAGGGTCAGCATTGACTATCGTTCCCTTTCTAGAACTCATTTTACCCTCTGGTAGACGAAATAGTCCATATCCAATATGATATAGCCCTTCTTGTTTTATTCCAAGCTGTTTAGCTATTGCAAAGATTTGCTGGAATTGTAAGTTTTGAGAGAAATCAGTGATATAAATAAGATTATCCGAATTATAACATTGTGACTTTTCTGAGAGTCTATATTTTAATAAAGCTAAATCCTGAGTTATATACAGAGCTGTACCTTGTGATCTTAAAAGAATTTTATTAGGTAAATTATATTCTTCTAAATCAGCATAAATATAATTATCTGTTGAATGTTGTTTGAATACACCTCTATCTAAACCATTCAATACAATTTCTTTACCCTGTTTATAAATATCCGATTCATAAATATGCTCATCAAATGAAGTGCCTAGTTTTTTATAAGTCTGTTGCTGCCCTTCTATCACCCAATTTCTTAATTTTAACCAAATATCATACCAATATTTATCGCCATTTTCCCATTTGCTTAATATTTCTTGCGCTTCATCGATGAATTCAGGGTTTTCCTCTAGTTTATTCTCAAATTCAATATATAAATCACCAGCATAATGATCAGATTTTACATTTGGTACTTCATCTTTATGAAACTTATCATAAATTAACATCATTTTAGCAACCGCAATTCCTCTATCATTAATAATTTCAGTTTTAATAACTTGATGACCTTGAGATTGTAAAATATTATAAATAGCTTCTCCAATTGCAATATTACGAATATGACCTAAATGCAAAGGTTTATTAGTATTGGGGGAGGCAAATTCTAAAGTTATTTTTTTTCTTTGTTCTTCAGATAACTGAGCTGGAGTATCTAGTAACGTATTCCAAACTAAATAAGAAGTTTTTAGTCTCAAATTTAAATAAGCTCCTACTATATTTACTTCTTGAATATAATCTACCTGTTCTAAAGCCAACTTTAGCTGATATGCAATTTCTTGAGGTGATCTTTTGAGAATTTTAGCAAAGGCAAAGCAAGGTATGGCTAAATCTCCAAATTGTGAATTAGGATATTCAAATTCAATTACAAATTGATTATCTATATCCAATATTGTGCGAATTTGTATTGCTAAATCATCTTTTATCCTATACAATCCCATACTCTAAAATAGATTTATAATATCTTTAATTGTAACTAATAAAAATAGTAGCATTAGAACACTATATCCTATTATATGAAATTTATTTTCTAGTACTTGACTTACTGGAGACCCCTTAATCCACTCTATGGTGACAAATACTATTCTACCTCCATCAAGAGCTGGGATTGGTAAAATATTAAATAAAGCTAAGCTAGTACTAATAAGACCAACAAAAGTAATTATATAGGTAAATCCTAAATCTCTAATATCTCCAACCACTTGTACTAATCCCACAGGTCCGGTAACATCAGCTTCAGCTGGTAATGGAGCTTGAGTAAATACACTCATTATCATCTGTCCTAATATATAAAGAGTTGTGCTTATAATCACATATATACGAATAAATGACAATTTGAGAGACTCAAAGAATGAAAATTTCTGCATTCCTGTCAGCTGAGTTGAAATTCCAATAGCACCTTGCCCCTCAGGTGGATTCTCTCGAGGTTCTAGAGTTTTAGTCAAAGTTTGCGATCCCCTTTCAATTACTATATCTATAGACTGACCTATATTATCTTTAATAATATTGTTCAATTCATCTTTATTTACAATTTCTATTCCAGCAATACTTTGTATTTCATCTCCAAATTTTAAGTCTGATTTTTCAGCAGGAGAGTCTTTAGCAACTGTAGCTATTCTAAATGCAACATTACTATATTTATCAGAATTTATCTCAGAGTCATTAATCACTACTTGAGAACCTAACATCCCAACTATAGTAAAGGCTATAACTGCAATAATTATATTCATAATTACTCCGGCTGAGAGAATAGCAATTCGCTGCCATGGTTTTTTAGAAGCAAATGATCTAGGATTATCTCTATTATCTCCCTCTTCACCCAGTAGCTTTACATATCCACCAATTGGAAGTAAATTTATATTATATTCAGTTTCACTATTTTTAGGCTTAAAACCCCAAATTTTAGGAGGAAGACCAAATCCAAATTCTTCCACCTTTACTCCATTCCATTTAGCTACTATAAAATGACCAAATTCATGTCCAATGACAACAATCACTAATATCCCTATGAAAAGTATAATTGTGGTTAACATATTATATAGTTAAAATTTGCTGTTCTTTTTTCTTAGAGATAAGCTCTAATTCATTTTGTGAGTCTTTTGTAAATAAATCAATTTGTTCGAAATCTTTATATTGCTCATCTTCTGAGATTTCTTTATTCTTAAGTTGATTCTTGACATCATTTCTAGCTTCATCTCTTACTTGTCTTAATTCAGTTTTAAATTCTTCAGCTTTATGGTTAAGTTCTTTTACCAAAGCTAATCTTCGCTCTTCCGTTGGAACTGGAATAACTAGTCTTACTCCAGCACTCTCAGAAATTGGATTAAGACCTAAATGAGTTGCTTTTTGCACTGCTTTTTCTATACTAGCAATACTCGATTTATCCCAAGGGGAAATTAATATTATTCTAGGCTCTGGAATACTGATTGAAGCAATTTGTTTGAGAGGAGTTGGAGTACCGTAGTATTCAACTAACAGATCATCTATCAAATCTATACTAGCTTCCCCGGTTCTTAGTGATTGAATAGCTTTCTTAAAAGATTCTAATGTTTTATTAAACTTATCTTTAATATCTACGGTATTTAACATATAATATAAATTAATTACTACTGATATATATTATATCACTTTTTTCTCTATCTATTAAGAGGTCAGTAATATTTTTGACTATTGGGGATAAATCATTTGTATTCCAAGTCTCTCCCCTATTAGATGAGGCATATAGAACTGTACCTACATTATAATAAATTACATTTTGATCAGATTCGCTCACCCTAATGTTAGCTACTGATAAAGAAAGGTTTGGAGTTAATATGCGAATATTTTCCCAAGTTTTACCAGTATCTTCAGTTCTTACTAATTCACCAGTACTTCCAATATATATTTCATTGAAATTATTAGGATTGACCGAAAAGGCTGTAATTTGTGATCCAGTGACAGCCCTAGTTCTTAATTTTGGAATAGATTCCTCAAAGCTGAACCCTCCATCTGTACTGTTAAAAATATTAGTAACTCCAAAGACAAGTATATTATCTGGATTCTTAGGATCTAATTCTAAACCAGTCACTGTACTTTGTAGATTATTAGCTAAAACCCAATCCAAACCTTTATTATATGATTTTAATAATACTCCACTAGATAAAAGTGCATATACTATACTATCATTTTTAGGATCTACTTTTATAGACACAAAAGATGGTCCATTTTTAGGCTCTGTATACAGCTCCTTTATGTTATTTTCTTTTTCTAAACTCATAGTACGATATAAACGAGCTCTTTTTGATTCTATTGCGCCTATGTAAATATCATTAGTATTATTAGGATTAATTCCAACCGTAGTTGGTATAATAGGTGAATTTATGATAAGATTCCATTCATTACCCCAATTAGAAGTTTTAAATATACTTCCTTTACCAGTAATGGCTATGATATCTTTATCAGCTCCCTTATATAAAGATATTACATTTTTACTTAAATTGGTACTGGAATTAGATGCAACCTGTGATTTAGGCTCAAAAGTGCGACCTGCATCTGTAGATTTCCAAATCGCACCTTTTATATCATTTGTTTTCTCATTATTATTCTCTCCGGATGGAATTGAAATGGGAGAATAATTATTAAAAATAATAGCTGTAATAATTAAAATTCCAATTAATATAGTTAATGGTAGAAGAAATATTTTCATATATGTATTTTATTATTCAGTAAAAATTCTTCTATAGCCAATATATTCTTACGGTTACTAAATAAAATAGTTGATTTTATTTTATGAAGACTGTTCAAGGCTTTATAATTCCAGACGACATTAGTACTGCTGACTATATTATTTAGATGTTGATTTAAACTTTTTGACAATCTAATATTAGTATATCTTGTCTGATCATTATGTGCAAGTGTAATCATAAAATGTATACTTTCAAAAACAAATATAACCACATCTATTGGATAAATTAATAATTTTTGAGTATAATTAAAAATTTCAACTTCATCAGCTTGGAGTAAATTTAGATATAATTCCCAAATTTCCTCTATAGTATTTAGTAAATCTGGATTTTGTTTTATATCAAGTTGTAAATCATAATGCCCTAACGTAATATCAACAGGCTCTATAATATCTAAATAGACTGTTAAACATCTTGAATAGATGGTTGGTAATAGCTTATGATATGTTCCCAATAACAAAATAATACTATGTTTGGAAGGCTCTTCAATGATTTTAAGTAAAGCATTTTGAGATTCTTTAGTCAAAAAATCAGCATCATCAATAATAAAGAATGTGTATGTACTATATAATGGAGTTTGATTAATATTGTGTTTAATAATATCAATTTCTATAAGTCCGATACTAGATTTGTCTATGTCTTTTTGTATCCAAACTACATCATGACTGCTAGAATTACCTTTGGTAAAAAATCTGATAATCTCTTTTGCTAAAGAAACTTGTCCAACTTTATATGAGCCTTCGATCAAAAATGTTTGGCTTTTTTTAGATTGGATTTGGCTTACAATAATATCTTTAGCTTGACTACTTGTCATTGTTTTTTTGATCAATAATTTTATTAATATAAGTTTCTATTTCATTTATAAATCTTTCAGTACTAAATCTCTCAGCATTTTTACGAATATATTTAGTATCATATTCACTTTCAGTAATCCTTCTAACTCCATCAGCCAATAACTCTATAATTGGAGCATCAAAAAACTCTCCTGTCTTACCCTCAATAATAGTTTCTAAGGCACCGCCATCTCTCAATGCCAAAACAGGTTTCCCAGCAGCCATAGCCTCTACAGGCGCAATGCCAAAGTCATCACTTCCAGCAAATATAAATGCTTTACAATTCTCGTAATATTTTACAGTTATATCATCTTCAAGAAATCCTTTTAATTCTATATTTGGACCTGCTAATTTTTCTAATCTTTTCCTTTCAGGTCCATCTCCAATAATTACCAATGGAAGACCTAATTTATTAAAAGCCTCAATTGCAATATCAATATTTTTATACTGGGTTAACTGTGACACTATTAAAAAATAATCCTTATGCTCTTTCTTTGCTTTCAATCTATCTACATCTACAGGGGGATAAATAACAATTGAATCTTTACGATAATACTTTTTAATTCTAGCTTGAGTTAATTTAGAGTTAGCAATAAAGTAATCTACTCTATCAGCTGATTGTCTATCCCATTGTCTCAAATAATGAGTCAATAATAAAATCATAAAGTTACCAAACCAACCTTTACGTTGTTGCTTACGATATGAGTAAAAAGCATTCCATAGAAAAGTAGCTGGGGCATGACAATACGATACATGTACAGCTTTTGGTTTTGTAATAACTCCCTTAGCAAAAGAATTTGAACTAGAAATAATTAAATCATAAGGAGTCAAATTTAATGATTCAATAGCAGATGGAAATAATGGAGCTAAAAATTTTACTCTCGATTTAAGCCAATTAGGAAAGGTGTTTACAAAACTAGCTTTAACTTTATTTACTGAAAAAGTATCAGATACTTTTTCTTGATTATATAATAAAGTAAAGATATCCGCTTTTGGATAAATATCTGATAAATGCTTTAGTACTCTCTCTGCACCTCCAAGTCTAGTTAAATATTCATGAACTAAAGCTACTCTGATTGATTTTTTCATACTTTATTTTTCTCTTTTCATCAATGGGAAGGCTGTGGTTTCTCGAATTGACTTTTGCATCAATACACTAAACAATCTCTCAGAATAAGCAAAGCCACAGGTTGGTGGAATACCATATTCTAAAGCTTCTACAAAGTCAATATCTATCATCATCGCCTCATCATCCCCTTGATCCCTTAAAGATTGTTGCTCTTCAAATCTTGCTAACTGATCCACAGGATCATTGAGTTCCGCAAAACCATTGGTTAACTCTGATCCATAAGCTATAAGTTGTGATCTAAGTGTATATTCTGGATTATCAGGATTTCTCTTAGCCAAGGGAGAAATAGCCACTGGATGGTCAATCAACCAAACTGGATCTATACATTTTGGTCTAGCAGTTTTTTTATATATTAAATCTAACATACGACCATAACCATCACTTTTATTATATTTCAAGCTAAGACTATCTGCTAGATACTTTAGTTTTTCAACAGTATCATATTCTTGTAGGGATATGCCTGCAAACTTTTCTATGAATTCATAATAAGATAATCTAGGCCAACTTTGACTCCAATTTATAATATTTTCTTTATATTTTAATTCTAAGGTGCCAAAAGTTTTTTGAATTACATATTTTATCAAATCTTCAGAAAAACTTAACATTTGTTCAAATTCTGAGTATGCCCAATAGAATTCAAACTGAATGTATTCTTGCAGATGTTCATCATCAATACCCTCATTACGATAGTTTTTATCAATATCAAAAACTTTTTCAAATCCTCCAGAAATATATCGCTTCAAGAATAGCTCAGAACTAATTCTAAGATAAAAGTCTTCATCCAGAGCATTATGATGAGTAGAGAATGGCTTAGCCTCAGCTCCACCAGTAGTGTGCTCTAAAGTCGGAGCCTGTAATTCTAAAAAGTCATACTTGAGCATATATTCTCGAGTAGATTGCCAAAACTTACTCTTCATCCTAAATATTTCCCTAACCTCAGGATGAAGTTTCATATCCACATATCTCTTACGATATTTTAGCTCAATATCATCTAACTTTTCTGGTAAAGATCTCAATGACTTAGTCAAAACAGTATATGAAGACACAAAGACACTAGGCTCTCCTCTCTGAGATAAATCTAAATTACCAGTCACTTGTATATAGTCTCCCCTATCTACCAGTTCTTTGAAGTCTTGAAAAGTTAATGAACTATTTTCTAACAAATCTGATTTGAATATAAATTGAAATCCAGCAGGTAAAGAATCGTCTTCTACCGTAGTAAACCCAATTTTACCAGACAATCTAATAGACTTTATATATCCAGCTACAGTTATATTCTGACCTTTGAGAGAATCAAATTGCTGAGATAATTCCTGTAAGTTCATATCTCTTTTGACCTCTTCAGTATAAGGATTATTCCCCTTAGATTGTAATAATCTAGCCTTTTCTATACGATGATTACGCTCAACCTCAATAGCTGTAAGTGTAGAATTTATCATATTATATTTGAGTTAATATTTCAGCTCCTTTATCTGTTATTAAAATTGTATGTTCAAAATGAGCAGCCAAAGACCCATCATCAGTATACACAGTCCAATCATCATCAGCATCTGTAAAGACATCCTCTGAGCCAAGTGTAATCATAGGTTCAACTGCAATAGTAAGTCCAGAGACTAGTTTCGTCCCAGACCCAGCTTGTCCATAATTAGGTATAGTTGGGTCTTCATGTAATTTGTATCCTACTCCATGACCAGCATAATCTCTTATAATACCATATCCAAATTGGTCAATATAAGACTCCACAGCATAACCAATATCTCCAGTAGTAGCTCCGGATTTAATCACTTTGATAGCTTTATTCAAAGACTTTTGAGTTCGTTCTAATAACAATCGAGTCTCCTCTGTAATCTCACCAATACCAAAAGAAATGGCACTATCTACAATCATATTATTATATAGAACCCCACAATCTAGAGATACAATATCACCTTCTTTAACTATAGTTTTAGGGTTTGGTACTCCATGAATCACAGCATCATTCACCGAAGTACATATTACAGCTGGAAAACCATAGTACCCCAGGAATACTGGCTTAACTTTTTTCTTATCAAAGAACTCTCTAGTATAAATATCTATCTCTTGAGTACTAATACCAGCTTGTACTTTATCCTCTTTTAACCAAAGTAAAGTCTCTGCTAGAATTTTACCACCCTCTCGCATAGCTTGAATTTCATCTTTAGTCTTAACCTTATATTGTGACATAAATTATTGTAAAGCTTTTAGAATATCTTCAGATACTTTGTCCATTGATTTACTACCATCAATAGTTATTAATTTACCCTTTTCTCTAAAATATTCAATTGATGGAATAACAAACTCATTATGAGTATCAATTCTATGTTGAATATGTTCAGGTTTATCGTCCTCTCTTTCTAAAAGATGAAGTCTTTCTGATAATCTTTTAATAACTATCTCATCTGGGACATCTATATAGACAACTTTATAATCTCTTTCAAACCAGGTCAAAACTTTATGTACAACAACAGCCTCTTCCTTAGAACGAGCAGCTCCATCTAATATAATACCTTGTTCACTATTATGATTATTAACTAAATAATCAATTAGAACATGACTGGACATCCAATAAGGTAAAAATTCACCATTATTAATAGTCTTGGAAACTTTATCAGCTAAGAAACCTTTCTCTGATGCTATAGAACGAAAAAAATCACCATAAGGAATAGACTCCATACGAAGCTTTTGCTTCAATATACCACTTTGAGTCCCTTTACCAGACCCAGGTTTTCCAATTAAAATTAAGGCATCAACTTTTATCATAGATATAATTATATTATTTACTATATTATAACATAAAAGCAAAATAATTTCCAATTTTTGGATTTAAATCTAGAGACAGGTACTTAGTTATAATACAAAGGGGGGAAATTTAATCTATCACTAGTGCTTTATTTAATTTTTTGAAGCATAATTCATCATTTAACTATTTTATGTTATACTAGAAATATATGAAATATTTGAGATTTATTCCAGCTATTATTATATTTGGTTTAATTTGGTATTTATCAGATAAACCTGGTCTAAAGTCTGACTATACTCCTATTATTGATTTCTTTTTGAGAAAAGGGGCTCATATTTTGGAATACTTTTTATTGTATTTGGCTTTGTTTTGGGGATTTTTAGATAAGAAGTTTAATGAATTATCTATTCATAATTTTAACTATTTAAATAATAAAACTTTTTCTATAGGATTTATCACAACTTTCTTAGATGAATGGCATCAAACATGGGTCTTTGGAAGAGAAGGTAAACCTTTGGATATAGCTTTTGATTTAATTGGATTTTTATTAGCTTATATAGTTCTGTGGTCAATTTGGAATTATAATATAAGCCATTTTAAACTACAAAATAATAAGAACAAATAAACCCTCTTTATTGAGGGAGTTTATTTGTTCTTAGAGAAATAGTTGTCTTATTTTTTTTCTTCAAATTCAGCTTCTTTTGGAGCATCAGCATTAGATCCAGCCTCTTCTTTTGACTCCTCTGCTTGTCCATGATCATGTCCAGAATGAGGGTCAGTATTAGTCTCAGCTTGTTGTTCAGCTTGATATAGTTCTGCTCCTACTTTTTGAGAAATTGTAGATAATTCGTCTAAAGCTTTTTGAATATCTTCTTTAGAATCTTTGTCTTTTACTTCCTTGAGAGCGTTTACTTTTTCTGTCAAATTCTTATTATCCTCTTCCTTAATCTTATCTTTACTATCTTTTTGTAGTTTCTCTACAGAATAGATTAAAGTATCAGCTTGATTTCTTATTTCAATTAATTCTTTAGCCTTCTTGTCTTCTTCAGCATGTAATTCTGCATCTTTGGTCATTCTCTCAATATCAGCATCAGATAATCCTGAGGAGGCCTCAATTCTAATGGATTGCTCTTTATTAGTTGCTTTATCTTTTGCGGTTACTTTCAATATACCATTGGCATCAATATCAAAGGTAACTTCAATTTGAGGAATTCCTCTTGGTGCTGGCGGAATACCGTCTAAGATGAATCTTCCTAGAGCTTTGTTGTCTTTAGCAAATTCTCGCTCTCCCTGTACTATATTAATATCTACTGATGGTTGATTATCACTAGCAGTAGAGAAAATTTGAGATTTAGAGACTGGTACGGTTGTATTTCTTTCAATGATCTTGGTAGCTACACCTCCCATAGTCTCAATTCCTAATGAAAGTGGAGTCACATCTAATAATAAGACATCTTTAACGTCTCCTTGAAGAATTCCACCTTGAATTCCAGCTCCAATAGCTACTACCTCGTCTGGGTTAATACCCTGATTTGCTTCTTTACCAAATAATTCTTTTACGAATTCTTGAATAGCTGGCATTCTAGTTTGCCCACCAACCAGTATAACTTCTTCTATATCTTCTTTCTTAAATCCAGCATCTGCTAGTGCTTTCTCACAAGGAGCTTTAGTTCGCTCAATCAAATCCTTAACTAATTCTTCTAACTTTGCTCTAGTCATTTGAAGATTCAAATGTTTTGGTCCAGTCTCATCGTTAGCAATAAATGGAACACTAATTTCTGTTTGAAGAGAGCTAGATAATTCAATCTTAGCTTTTTCAGCCACTTCTTTTAATCTCTGAATGGCTAGACTATCACCTGACAAATCAATTCCTTGATCTTTTTTGAATTCACTTAATAGATAATCCATCACTCTCTGATCTAGGTCATCCCCTCCTAAATGAGTATCTCCATTAGTAGATTTTACTTCTATTGTATCTTGAGAAACTTCAAGCACAGAAATATCAAAAGTTCCTCCTCCAAAATCATAAACTACTATTTGCTGATCTTTTTTCTTATCAAAACCATAAGCTAAAGCTGCTGCTGTTGGTTCATTGATAATTCTCTTTACATCTAAGCCAGCAATTTTACCAGCATCTTTGGTAGCTTTTCTCTGAGCATCATCAAAATAAGCAGGCACTGTAATTACTGCTTCTGTAATAGGAGCTCCTAATTTAGCTTCTGCATCAGCTTTAAGTTTTTGTAAAACTATAGCAGCAATTTCAGCTGGTTGTTTCCACTCTTCTCCTAGTTTAATTTCAACACCTCCATTAGATGCTTCTCTAATTTCATAAGGCAAAAGAGCTTTGTCTTTTTGTACTTCTTCGTCAGAGAATTTACGCCCAATTAATCTCTTGGCTGAAAAAATAGTATTCTTAGGATTTACAACTCCTTGTCTTTTAGCAACAATTCCCACTAGTCTCTCTCCACTTTTGGAAACTGCAACTATAGAAGGAGTTGTACGACTTCCCTCAGAATTCTCTAAGATTTTATGTGAACCACCTTCAATTACAGCTACTGCTGAATTAGTAGTTCCAAGGTCTATCCCAATAATTTTACTCATACTTCATATATTAATTTTTACATAAATATTATACACCTATTAGCAGTCTATTGTCAAGAGTGCTAATAGGTCCAAATTATAATTTATAATTTAAATGCCTGAGTAGCATTACTATCTAAAATTTGGTTCAATTCTTTGAAATCCATACCTCTCAATTTAGCTATTTTATCAATATTATATTCTAAAAATAAAGGGTTATTTTGATGTCCTCTATGTGGTACTGGCGCCAAATAAGGAGAATCCGTTTCTACCAACAATCTTTCAATTGGAACGATTGTAACTGCTTCTTGAATTGGAATTGAATTCTTAAAAGTAATAATTCCAGAAAAAGAAAAATATATTGTATGTGGAAGAGTATTGAATTTATCTACCCACTCTTTATCCCCAGTAAAACAATGTAGTATTATAATTAAATCTTTATATTCTGATAAAACACGATATGTGTCTTCAAATGAATCTCTAGTATGAATAATCAGAGGCTTCTTATACTTAAGTGCCTTATCCAAATGTAATCTGAATAACTTTTCTTGTTTATCTTTTACATCAATTGATCTATGGTAATAAAAGTCAAATCCACATTCACCTATTGCAATGATATTCTCAGCTGATAAAAGATTGTCCATTTCCTGTGAGACTAAATCCAAATTTATTTCTTCATATTCATGAGGATGTATACCAGCTGAGGCATATAAAAAATCATATTGCCGAGCAAGATTAATAGCTTTTATACTATCTTCAATACTAGTTCCTACCAAGATTGCTTGTATATTATTCTCTTTGAGTTGAGATAGTATAGACTCTCTATTATCATCAAATTCTTGAGAATGCAAGTGACAATGAGTATCAATCATTACTTAATAATTTTATTACTATTTGTAACATTACCGGATGTATCTGTAGCTTTTAAGTAGAAGCTAAAGCTTCCAATGCTAGATGGTGGTTTATAATTATAGGTAAAGGTTTTATTAGCTGTGGTTGGCTTTTTTAAAATAACTAATTGTCCTTGAGTATCGTCATAAAATTCTACTTGGGCTACTCCTTGTAAATCTGTAACATTAGCTGACAAAACAAATCCAGAAGAAGAATCACCTGAAACATTGAAGCTCTCCACTAATGGACTGATTGAATCTAATTTAATATTAATATTTATAGTAGTTTCTGATTTATTAAGATAAATATCGAAAGCTCTGACAGTTAATTTTTTATCTCCTCCTGAAGGTGCAATTACTGTTTGATTAATAGTCCCTGATTCAGTAGAAAGAACAACAACGTCATCCAGATATACATCTACTTGCTTAACACCCTGCGGAGCATTCACTCTAATATCTAAAGGTAAACTATTACCGTTAATAAACGCTCCTTGTGTAGGACTATTAATAACAATACTTGGTTTATTGTCATCCGTATACACACTATCTCTATCCTCAGGTATATTTGTAATATAACCTTTAGATCTAGCCCAATCTAAAACTGGCTTTTCCCAATTTTCAAATTGAGGATCTTCTTTTGGATTTTTAGGCCAATCTCCTAAAATATCATCTAATTTTACGTAATATAATTCGCTATTTACAGTTTTTACTTCTCTTTCTTCAACTAGTTCTGGTGGTGTCAAGTCTGTTGCAATTTTACCAGTAGATTTATTTATTTTAAATTTTTTATTATATTCAAAGCCTCCAGTATTAACCATTGGTTTATTTCCTTTTTTAATTTCAGGTTTAGTAAATTGCCCTGGTTTTCTACCACTATCAATTGCTTCTCGCATAAATTTATTCCAAATTGGCGAAGCTACAACTGATCCATCAGCTCCATTTTTCATAGGCTTATTATCATTACGTCCTACCCATACACCGGCTACTAAATTATTAGTATAACCAACAGTTAAAGCATCTCTAAATTCCTGACTAGTTCCTGTTTTAGCAGCAGCTTCTACTCCTGGTGTACTAAGATTATTTGTAAATCCAAATACTGGAGACCTAGCATTATTATCTGCTAAAATATCTGTAATTTGTCTTGCTACATTCTCATCTAATACTTGTTTTTCATCCTTCTCCCAAGAATATAATATTTCTCCTGAAGTTTTGGTTACCTGCATTAAGGGAGTGATTTGATTAAATTTACCGTCATTAGCAAAAGCTGAGAATGACCCAAAATGTTCTAATAACTTTAATTCTGCCCCACCTAAAGCCATGGCTAAACCAGACTTACGTGTTTTTGAATAATCAGTAATACCTAACTTACCTCCTAGTTCCAAGGTGTCTTTAATACCCCCTAAATATAGGGCTTTCACAGCTGGTACATTCAAAGAAGTGGCTAAAGCTCGCCTTACACTAACAGGACCATTAAATTGTAAATTAAAGTTATTCGGCTCATAAGGTGGTAGTCCTGGAGTAGTCTCAAAATTAGTAGGCAAATCAAATAAATAAGAGTCAGGATTATAGCCTTTAGTGAAAGCTTGTGCGTAAACTAATGGTTTAATGGATGATCCTGGAGATTGTTGAGTAGTTAATACATTAACATTTCCATCCTCATCAGTATTAAAGTAATCTTTGGAACCAACTAAAGCTAATATATCTCCATTTGTAGGATCAATAGCTCCTAACGCTCCATTTCTAGTATCATATCTAGCTCTAGTTTTTTCAACTTCTTCTTTCACTACTCTTTCAGCTATCTGTTGCAAATTCCAATCTAATGTAGTCTGAACTTTAAGCCCCCCCTGCTCTAATACTTCTTCACCAAATTGTTCAGCTAATTTTTCTCTAACATAAAAAACAAAATGAGGAGCTTTTATATTTTGTTCAAACGGTTTAATAGTTAATTTCTGTTCCTTTTGCTGATTATAAATATCTTCATTAATATAACCTTGTTCCTTCATTTTCAATAATACAAATTGTTGTCTTGCCTCTAACTTATCGAAATTAGATCCATAAGGAGAGTAAAAAGTTGGCCTTTGAATAATAGCAGCTAGCATAGCAGCTTGATAAGGCTCTAAATCCATAGGTTTTTTACAAAAAAAACTCTGAGAAGCAGCTTCTACTCCATAAATATTACCTCCAAATGGAATTTCATTGAGATAAAAAGCTAAAATTTCATCTTTAGAGTATTTTTGTTCAATTTGAATTGCTAAAATAGCCTCTCTAATCTTACGCATTATAGATCTATCACTAGTCAATAAAGCATTTTTGACAAATTGCTGAGTGATAGTAGACCCTCCTCCACCTACACCTCTACCTGTAGCATTTTGAAATGCTGCTCTTGTAATAGCAGTCGGTCTTACTCCCCAATGTTTATAAAACTCTTGATCTTCAATTGCTATAAAAGCTTGCTTTAATATATCTGGGATTTGATCTTCTGAAATAATTGTTCGATTTTCATTCCCAGAAATTTCATATAGTAATTCTTTACCGGACCTATCATATATTTGAGTAGACTGAATTACTTTCCTATCATCTAAATTAATCACACTTGGCAAGTCTTTAGACACATACGCATATAATCCTATAAAAGATATTAAGAAAAATAATAAAAGTCCTAATAAAGATCTATATGTTATCTTTACCCATTTTTTGGTCCAAAGTGATGGTTTTTTATAGATCACTTTTTTCAAATCTTTACTATGTTTCTTTTTAGTCATAGAATTATATGCTCAGAAATTATAGGAATTTATGACACCACCTCTTCTGCTTCAGGCAATATATCTAGTCTTCTCTCATCAATTAAATCACCAGTATGAATATCTCTACCATATGTACCAGCTTTTATTCTTTCTAAAGCTCTATTTATAGCTTCTAAAGTTTCTTCCAGAGTTCCTTCAACTAATATATCACGCTCATAATTAACCTGTTCTTGGATATTATCCTCTTCATCATCACTAATATTTTCATATTTAGCCTCATAGCTGGAGCTTAAATTATCTTTTATAGCTACTGAGTTAAGTTCAGACAATATTCTGTCCTTTTTTTCTAATAATTTTTTACGGTAATGCTCTAATTTTGTTGAATCCATATATTTAATAAGTTATATAGTCTATTCTATCATATTATAAGAAAGAAGTAAATATAAGGCTAAGTGATAATAAGAATACAAGAGTTATTCTAGATATTATTTTTCTAAAGTCCAATACTTTCCAGTAATTATCTTTGAAAATTGAAGCTGAAAATAAAAGGTAAGTTGTTAATAAAATAGATTGAGTTAGATGAGTAAATGGCAAAAGCCTTAATCCAATAAATATTTGAGTTATAATAATAGCACCAATAGTTGCAAGGATAAGATAATATCTGATGTCAGTATTATATATCCATAAAATATATGTGATTATATTAAAAGTTGCAATAAAAGATAAAATTATCAAAATTACAGGATGAATATTATTTATAAATATTGATCCAAACAAATAAGCATAGGTAGCAAAAGACATAAATACAATCCCAGATAGTACAATTTGCCTCATAATTTCAGACTTTTTATATTCTTCATTAGATATTATGTCTTGAACTAAAAATAAACTTAACCCTAATACGGCCACAATTATACCTAAAGGAATTGTATCTCCTTTGATAACTCTCATAAATAAAATAGAAGCTATTATGAAGTGTAAGGGTATTTGATAAAATCTTATTCTATACCTATAAAGAATAAATAGATATACAAATAGAATAATAAATCCAACCAAACTAAATATACTCAACAAAGGATATTGGGTCTGTAAAATATAAAGATAAGTTGGAAAAAACACAATCAGAATTATAATATTCCAGATATTTTTATTCTGAATAAGATGTAAGAATTGATTATTTAGCATAAATTACTTATCAAAATTAATAGATTTACCTTTATACATATTATTCTTTTTACTTTCTTTTTCTACCATTAAATTTGATTTTATTTCCAACAAAAGTTCATCAACTAATGAGTGCATACTAAGATTTTCTTCTTGAGCAGATTGATTTAAATCTTTAAGTAATTTTTCTTTGATCAAATATTCTGATTCTCCATAGGGTGAATTGGATCTACTGAATACTTCCTTTAATTTCTTAGCCATAATTGGATTAGAATATTCTATATCATTATTTGAGTCGACTTGCTGCTTTGGAGCTACAACTTCTTCTATTGTTTTATCTAATTGTGGTTTATTATTAATAGCTTGAGAGGAAAAAGAAGCTTTAACATCATCTCTAAATACAGTCTGTTCTTCTTCAGGTTTTGGGTAAACTGAAATATCAGGCTTAGTTGATATATTATATGATTTTGATGTATGATTAGATTTAGAATAAGGTTTGTGTTTATTCTCTTTGTCTAATGAAGATTTTAGTGGAGTTAATTGAGATTCTTTAAAACTTTCATTCTCAATATTGACTCCTCTCAGTGTATCTTTTTTATTTCCATAAGTTTGTCTAGAAAATTCAACTATTTTTTCACGATTTGACACAAGTTCAGGTTCAGGATCATGTAATGTATCAGCACTAAACGGTTGACTAGTTACTCCGTCTATCATAAGCTTTAGATAAATTTTCCATTTTGGCAAATTAACTAAATCTTCAATAGTAAGTACAGGAGTAAATTCTCTTTCCATAAATTCAGCATCAGCTGCTCCAATTCTAAATACAATAGTAGTTCCAACATTACCAAATACAGCTCCTCTTACTACTTCAGATAATTGCTCTACATATTGATGTGCCAGAATTAAACTTAATCTATATTTACGAGCTTCGGATAAAATTTCAGCAAAAGAATCAGTAGAAAAGTTTTGGAACTCATCAATATAGGCATAGAAATCCTGTCTATCTTTTTCTGGTATATCTACCCTACTCATAGCAGCTAATTGCATTTTGGTAATCATCATAGCTCCCAATAATTGGGCACCTCCCTCACCTACGGCTCCTTTAGATAAATTCATAATCAGAATTTTTTTCTGATCCATAATTTCTCTTAGGTTAAATGAAGATTTAGGCTGTCCAATAATATTACGAATCAAGGGAGACGAGGTAAATTGTCCTACTTTATTCTGAATTGGAGCTATGGCTTCTACTAATAGTTTATCGGTATAACTATCAAATTCATTTAGCCAGAATTGCTTTAATACTGGATCTTGCATTTTATATACAATATTAGCCCTAAAATTTTTATCAACTAGAATTCTCATTATATCTAGTAAAGTACTATTTTCATTTTCAAGCAAAGTCAGAATTGTATTCCTTAAAATATATTCTAATCTAGGTCCCCAAGAATCAGCCCAGATTTTTTTAAATACCCCAACCAAACCATCAGATACAATATGTCGCTGATTTTCTGGCACATCCCCAAGCACATTAAAAGCAATTGGATACTCTAAATCTTGTGGATTAAAATAGACTACATCCTTAATTCTATCTTCAGGAATATAATCTAATAAAGCATCGGCTACATCTCCATGAGGATCAACAAATGCTAAACCTGAGCCATTTCTAATATCAGACACTGCCATATTGAGAAGTAGAGATGTTTTTCCCATTCCTGTTTTTCCAATAATATGCATATGCCTTCTTCTATCGTCTCTTTTTATACCAAAAAGTCTACCTTGACCATGAAAATTAGTTTTAGCTATTATTGTTATATCCTGATTATTATTAGAATTCATAAACTATTTTTATTAGTTATCAATGATAGGAAGCCCAATCGGAGGGTTTGCTTTTTTAGCTTGAACTCTTTTTAAAGTAGAAGTTGTAACTGATCCTCCTGGAAAGTGAAATATTGTAGTCAATTCTTCCGTATTAAATATAAATTTAGTACTCGCAATTTTTCTTTTAATATAACTATCTAATAATAAAATTTTTCTCAATCTTTCTAAACCTCTTTGAGGTCTATTAAAGAAATCTGTAACTGATGGAATACTGTTATCATTTGGCTTGAATGAATTTAAAGTAGAATCATTAAATTGTTGTAATGTACTTAATACTGACTTAACTGGAGATGGATCGAATATTGATTTTGGAGCAAGATATATTATTCTTAATGCAGTTAAAAACCCAGGTTTTGTCATACTATATTCAATTGTCTCAATCATATTTTTCTTACCTGGAGTTAAATTTTGATCCACTGCAAATTTTTGTTCTTTTGGAGCTGGGGGTTTAGGTGCGGGGACTAAACCAAAAGAAATCAGCTCTATAATAGGAGCCACATATTTATCCAAAAATGTTCTTTTATCCTCATTATCTCTTTCCAAAATTTTATCTAATTCTTTTTTGCTTACTTTTGTCCAAGATTCATCAAGAGGCGAAATCGGTAATTGCATCCAAACTTGTTCATCAGGTTCAATATTAGCCATAACTTCTAAAACCTGAGCTAATGGATCATTAATTTTGGCATCAACATTAGGGTCTAAAAATTGTTGATAAGTTCTAATTGGATAAGCATCATTTTTAGCCATACCTAAATCCAATCCAAAAATATCATATTCTACTTCTAATTTATCATTAGTATAACCTTTTGTATAATCAGAAACTTCTATAATTTCAACTTCAGGAAAAGCTGCATATATACTGCTTTCTACCATTTTTCTATATTTAGTATGAGTTCTAATCAAAAAGTGTAAACTACCTCCAATAGAAACTATTTCTAGTGAGAACATATCTGGCACAGCTCCCTCAACATTAGTTTCCCACCAAGAATAAGAAGACTGTCCCCCATGAAGGGTGGTCAAAAATTGTTCCATGGACTTAGGAGTTTTTTCTTCCCCTCTTTCCAATACAACTTCTAACAATACGAATTCCAAATTTTTGGATATCCAGTTACCTCTAATATAATCATAATATAATGTCTTTAAAATAGTCCACAAAATAATAGGTAACCAAATCCACCATGTAAAAGCTATAGCTTGGAATAAAAAAAACTGATTATCTATTGATATATACTGCAAAATTTCACTAAACATAAATTTGTATATCTTATATAAATAAGTATATCAATTATTATATAGTTCGTCTACTAATTTAATATATCTAATATACCTTGGTAAGGTTTAGTGAAAAAATTTCTACTTTATAATATATTGCTATTTTGTAGATTTAGCTAGTCGCTTGAGTAAGGCATCTATACTTGGCTCTTGACCTCGAAATCTTTTATACAAAATCATTGGATGCTCGGATCCTCCTTTAGATAATATATGCTCTCGGAATTTAGACCCAATTTCAGCATCTAGTATTTTCCCTTGAGACAGGAAGTATTCAAAGGCATCAGCATCTAATAGTTCAGAATATTTATAGCTATAATATCCCGCTGAATACCCTCCATCAAAGATATGACTGAAGGCGGGGCTAATCAAAACTCCTTCTTCTGCTGGGAATAAAGCTGTACTTTGATTTACTTCTTCTTCTAGATTAGAGACATCCACTGGGCTAAATTCTCTAGCATTATAATGCCAAGCTAAATCTAATCTCCCTAATCTAATTTGTCTCACTGTAGCTGCAGCCTCATGAAAGCTAGAAACAGATTGAATAATTTGTATGTCTTGCTCAGATAATGGTTCCCCTGTCTGCCAATTTCTGGCTATAGACTTCAGTATCTCTAGTTCATAAACCCAATTTTCCATCAATTGAGATGGTAATTCTACAAAATCCCAATATACATTAGTTCCTGTCAAAGAGTTGTATGTACCTTTACCCAATAAACCATGTAGCCCGTGCCCAAATTCATGGAATAAAGTTAATACTTCTTGTAATGTCAATAATGATGGTAAATTACCTTGAGGACGACTAAAGTTCATCACCAATGAGATATGTGGGGTGTATACTTTATTATCTCTAATATGAGACAACCTAAATTCAGTCATCCAAGCCCCAGAAGATTTCCCAGCTCGTGGGTGAAAATCTAAATATAAAATCCCAATATGATCTCCATTGGATTCTTGAACCTCATATACCTCCACCTCGGGATTATAAACGGGAATGTCTCTTCTTTGGATAAACTGTATTCCATATAATTGATTGGCTATATTAAAAGCACCCGCTAGGACTCGATTCAATGGGAAATATTGTCTAATTTTCTCTTCATCAAAATTATATTTAGATTGCTTGATTTTATCAGTATAATAAGCATAATCATAAGCTCTAAACTCATCTATTTCAGATTTTGCAAATTGAGAGACATCAGCTATTTCATCTTTAGCTTGTATGATTGCTTTATCTAATAGCTGATTGAGTAAATTATCTACTTGAGCTGGAGTTTGTAACATTCGCTTTTCTAGGACATAGTCAGCATGAGTCTCATAACCTAATAATTGGGCTCTTTCCTGCCTCAGAGTAGCTATTTGTTTTATGATTTCTCTATTATCATATTGATTATTCTTAGCTCCTCTGGTACCATATGCCATAAATAATTCCTTTCTCAAAGCTCTATTTTGAGCGTATTGCATAAAAGGAATGTAGGATGGATATGATAAATCTACTACCCACTGATTGGAATTATCCGGACTTTGGTATTGAGCTATGATTGAATCTGGTAGACCTATTAAATCAGACTCATCTGTAATTACTAATTTATAATTATTATTCTCTGCTAGCACATTTTGACCAAATTTTTGAGATAAATTAGAAAGTTGTAAGTCTATCTCTCTTAGTTGCTGTTTTTGCTCCTCCCCTAATAAAGCACCGTTTCTTGTGAAAAAAGTATAAGTCTCCTCTAAAAGAGTTTTTTTCTCGGGAGTAGATAAATTTAATTTATCTTTATTTTCATATACCTTTTTGACTTGAGAGAATAAATTACTATTAAGCGAAATATCATTCCAGAAATTTGTAGTAATTTCACCCAACTTAAGAATAACTTCTTGTAATTCTGGATTAGTATCTGCCAAATCTAAATTTGCAGCTATACGATTAATATACTGCACTTCATAGGTAGCATACTCTAAAGCCTCTATTGTATTGACAAAATCTGGTTCAAGAACCTGTTCAACAGCTTTAATTTTCGTCTTGGCAATTTGTATATGATGTTCTATTGCCTCAATATAATGTGGGTTTTTAATTTCACCAAAAGGGATAAACCCATCAGGAGTATTAAAGCTTAAATCTATGAGAGGGTTCGGACTGATCATATTTTGAAAACTTTATATTCTACTAGCAACTACCTCCCAATTAATAGCATTGAGATAAGTTTGCACATAGTCAGCCTTGGTAGCTGGCACATAATCCACCATAAAGGCATGCTCCCATAAATCAATAACAAACATAATTGGAAGTCCTGCCAAATGTCCAAGTTCATGGTCAGCCACCCAAGCATTAATTAAACTATTATTCTCAGCATCATAATATGTAATAACCCAACCTATTCCTCTAGTGCTAGAAATTCTTTTCAAATCTGTAATATAGGAATCAAAAGAACTAAATTGTGATTGAATTAATTGCCCTAGTTTAGAGTTAATATCCAAAGACTTTGACCCATCAGATAATTGTGAGAAATAATACTCATGCAATCTCATCCCATCAAACTCAAAACCTAATCTTCTCTGTAATTCTGAGACTAATACTGCATCTTCTCCAGCTTTAAAAGTATTAATTTTATCTAATAAGAGATTAGTATTTTTGACATATCCAGCATATAGACCTAAGTGTAGAGTAATTTGTGTTTCAGATAAACCGGTATTAGTAGGAATATTGAATGATTTTTCTGTATAAGCCATATAATTAAAAGTTAAGTTTATATGTTTATTATACTACATTGTACATAAAATATCTAATAATTTTACCATAACTTGTTTCGTGGCTCTAATATCCCCAAGAGCGGTATGTGCCTCATAATCTTTGATATCTAAAGTATCAGTTAATCCACCCGGATTGGAAAGAGAGGTAGACTTAAACATAGGATCTTTTCCTTTATGAGTTTGTAATAAATTAATAGTATTAGCTAAAACTTTAGTATCAATTACATTATGCCCTATCAATTCTTTCCAAAATAGTTTATCTTTATCCACACTACCAAAAATATAATTAAGATAAGCAAAATCCATAGTAATAAAATGGGCAAATAAAATGGGTTTGTCTTCAAAATGGTTTTTTACAAATTTAGTAATTTGTTGTACTAATTTAGCATAAGAAACACCCTCCGCTTCAACTTTTTCTAAATCTAATTTATTAATAGCCATTGATTCTTTTGTAATTTCAAATCCCGCTGGAACTTGTACCAAAGTCTGATAATGTGCTATTTCCTTTAAATTGTCATCTAATACAATCATTGCTAGCTCTATCAATGCATTTTTATGCGGATGTTGTCCCGTAAACTCAGCATCTATACCTAAATATACTCCTTTTTTCATAATGTATTTATAAAATTAATAAGAATTTGTGGGGCTAAGATTTCTCTTTCTTCAGTAGTGTCTAACTTATGCTTTGCATATTCTGGATATAATTGCATTCTTTCAGAATGTTCTTTCACACTTAATTCCGGATGTAATTGAAATCCATATATATTAGAATCATACCTAAATCCTTGTATTGGACATTTCTGGGAATAAGCTAGAATTTCCGCTCCTTGAGGCAAAGTTAAAACTGAAGACTTATGACTTACAATACCATAAAAAGTATCTGGTAAAAATTGTAAAAGAGGATCTTGTTTGCCTTTATCTGTTAACATAATTTCAGCCACTCCCGATTCAGCCATATTAGAGTCAGTAACAACACTACCTCCTAATAAATCTGCTAGAACTTGATGCCCAAAACAAATACCTAGTGTAGGTATAGACTGAGATTGTATGTGTTGAATTATAGGATAAATTTTATCCAACATATACTTTAAATTTTTTACTTTATGAGGTTCATAATCCTCATAACCTCCCTCACCTAAACCACCTAGAATAACAGCTTTTGCTACATTTAATTTATCTAAAATCATATCAGTTGTTATAAAGGGAGACATCACATTCATAAAAAGAAAGTCATTATAACTTTTATCTACGCTATCATAGATACATTTCACCTCATGCCAACCAGATTGATCAGTTCTAAATTGTAAGACTAGAATCATTATATATAGTTTAATTATAAAAATTATAGCATAAATGATATAAAACAAAAACCCTCAAAATAAATGAGGGTCTTTGTTAAATAGAGTAAAGTTATAATTTATTTAACTACAACTGTTGCTCCAGCTTCTTGTAACTTGGTCTTGAGTTCATCAGCATCTGCTTTTGAAACCCCCTCTTTTACAGCTTTAGGAGCTGCATCTACGATATCTTTAGCTTCTTTCAATCCAAGTCCAGTAGCTTCTTTCACTACTTTGATAACTTGAATTTTTGAGCTTCCAGCATCTTCGATGATAACATCAAAAGTTGATTTTTCTTCAGCTGCTGGAGCATCTCCGGCTACTGGAGCTGCTACACCTACTGCTACTGGAGCTGCCGCTGATACTCCTAGAACCTCTTCTAAAACTTTTACAAGTTCAGATAGTTCAATAACGCTAAGATTCTTGATTTCATCAACAATCTTCTCAAATTTTTCTGGTACTACAAATCCTTCTGACATATGATTATAATTAAATTAATTATTTGGTGTCTCTATAAGCTGATAAAACAGTTACGAGGCCACGAGATACTCCCGAGGTTACTTGCAAGAATTGAGTCATAGGAGCTGCAATAGTTCCTACTACTTGAGCCTGCAATTGTTCCTTAGAAGGTAATTTAGCAAGAGTTGTTACTTGTTCAGGCACAAGATATTTTCCATCTAACAATCCCCCTACTAAAACAAAGGTATTCTTAGGTGCTGATTTAGAGAAGTCATTAATTACTTTTGCTCCAAAAACTGGATCATTAGCAAATACTACTCCAAGATTTCCTGGAAGTTGATCAGATAAAGAAAGACTAACTCCTGTATTTTGTAAAGCTTTATTGAATAAAGTTTTCTTTACAACTTTATAGGTGGCTCCTTCTTCTCTTAACTTAGTTCTAAGTCCCTGTAACGCAGAAACGCTAGATCCTTGAAAATCAGTAAAAACCATACCTTGTGAAGAAACAATAGTATCTTGCAATTCTTGCAACATTTCTTTTTTGCGTGATTTTGTTAACGCCATAATAGTATTATCTATCTAATTTAACAAAAAAGCTCGACCTTTAGCCGAGACATCATACAAATAAAGTGAAATAATTCCACTGATTTGCCTGCATAAGACTTCTGTATAAACACTGCTTATGGTCTCTGGCTTGTAGCTTTGTACTTAATTGTATCATAAGATTTAATCATAGTCAATATCAATATATTATGTTATGGATAAAATTGTTTTTGTTGATGATGAGTTGTGAATACGAAAATATTTAACCCTACTGTCTAGCTAGCGACAGAAACACTTCAGAGGAGAATATAACAAACTACCTTAGGAGACGTAGGTAAACTCTTACAATAGGGGGACCGTAGTTAACTTCACTAGAAAAATGTACCCCGACTCTTTTATAGTTGCAAAAAACCTTGTTTTTAGATATAATATATAAGATTTTCAATATTATATAAGTAATACAGATATGGATACTTCTAGCAAACCGGATGCTTTGACAAGAGTGGCTCTGTTTTTTGTAAATAAATGGAGGATTAGTATTCTACTATCGATTGGACTTGTAGTATTAGGTATTTTTTCTTATACTAACTTTCTAAAAAGAGAAGGGTTTCCTACTATTGAGGTACCTGTAGCGGTAGTTCAGACTCCTTATTTTGTAAATAATAAAGCTTTAGTTGACAGAGAGATTACAAAACCAATAGAATCTAGTATTAGCGATATTACTGAGATTGAATCTATAATTTCTACTACGGCTGATAATTTTTCTAATATTACTGTCCAGTTCAAGGGGGATATTAATGCCAAGGATGGAGCTGAATTATTAAAAAAAGCTGTAGGGGATGCTAATCTACCAGATAAAGCTAAGCCTAACTTTCTTACTTTTAATGCTGGGGCTCTAGATAGTGAAAATGATTTGGTATTCAGTCTTGTAGGAGATACTAAGTCTATTACAGATTTAGAAAATAAAGCTAATTTCATTGCAAAAGAACTCGAATCTATTACATCTGTTATCAAAACAAATGTAATAGATTTACAAGAATTACAAACTAATCCTATTACCGGACAATCTAATATAGAGCAAGTTAAATTTGCAAGATCCGCTTATAGAGATGAAGATAATAAATTAGTATTCAAAGATGCTATTTTAATCGGGGCTGTGAGAGACCAAAGTATTGGTACGGTTGATTTTTCAAAAGCTATTCAAGATAAAATTCAAACTATCAAAGATGATGGTAATTTAGATGGATACAATGTTGTATTCGGTGGCGGGGATAGTTCAGGCTCACTAGTTCAACAGTTATCTGTTCTAGAAGAAAGTGCTATAACAGGTTTAATTGCTGTAATGATAATATTATTACTGACGGTTAACTGGCGAGCCTCATTTATTATTGCTTTATTCATACCTATATCAATCTGTTTTACTTTGATTGGGCTATATTTGATTGGATATTCTCTCAATACTTTATCTCTATTTGGACTAATCTTGGTAATTGGATTGATTGCGGATGATGCCATTCTAGTAATTGATGCTATAGATAGTTCACGTAAGGCCGGCTATAAAGGTAAGCAAGCTGTGGTCCATGCTATTAATACGGTGGGACTCGCTGATGTGTCCGGTACAGTTACTACTATCTTAGCTTTTGCACCTTTGGCTGCTGTATCTGGAATTTTAGGTGAATTTATTAGAATAATTCCAATTACTGTTATTTTAACTTTAGCTTTATCTCTTATTATAGGATTGACTCTTGTTCCCTTTTTTGCCAACTATGTCTTACCACATTATGAAGCTGAAACTGGGATTAAGCCTAATCGTAAGGGAGTGGCTAAACTATGGTATAATATTCTATATTTTGTCCCAAGAATTGTAGATTGGGTGAATTTACAAGTATATCGATTTATACATTGGTATCTAGATAATGTTTGGCGAAGTATTGCTGTATTTGTAGTTACTATTGGACTTATTGCTGGTGGATTTGTATTAGCTGGACAATTAGAGTTCTCTATTTTCGCCCCTGCTAAGGATACTAATCAAATCAGTATTACCACTTCCCTACCTAATAATCAGGATTTAGATAAATCCAAAGAGGCAATCAAAGAAATTGAGAATATAATCGCAGATACCAATGCAGATTATATTAATGATATTACCTACTTTAATACCGACGCGAAAGGTTCTTTGATGTTTGTTAGTCTTACTCCTCTTAATGAGAGAGATAAAACTGCTCCAGTAATTGTCACAGAATTACAAGATAAAATTGATGAGAATTCAAAACTAAAAGATTCAAGAACCATAGTACAACAAGCTGGAGCCGGACCTCCTACTGATGAATATCAAATTACTTTACAGATTTTCTCTGATGACCAAAAAACTTTAGAAGATACTACCAAAGAAGTCTTAGACTTTACTAAAGATATAGAATTAGAAGATGGTGAGATTAAAGATGTAATTGTAAGTAGTCTAGATACTATTAGCAAGAAAGATGGTAGAAGATATGCAGCTGTAAAAGTAGCTGTGTCTGATGGGGAAAATACCACCTTAGTACTAGAAGCCCAAACTGCTATCAAAGATAAATTTGAGACAGATGAATTTAGAGACAAATATAATTTAAGCAAAGATGCAGTAGCCTTTGACTTAGGACAACAAGGAGAGAATTTAGAATCCTTTAATTCGGCCATTTTTGCTCTGATTCTAGCAATAATTATAATGTATGTATTGCTGGTATTACAGTTTAATTCCCTGACTCAACCATTCTTAATCTTAGTAGCTGTACCATTCTCTTTCCCTGGGCTATTCTTAGGCCTATATCTGACAGATAATCCCTTGAGCTTCTTCTCAATGATTGGAATTACAGGACTGGTTGGTATTGTAGTTAATAATACAATTTTACTCTTAGATTATGCCAATGTAATCAGAGAAGAGACTGGCTCTATCAAAGAAGCTATCTCAGAGGCTATAAAATACCGCTTTAGAGCACTTATTACGACTACCCTATCAACATTAGTTGGAATATTGCCTTTAGCCTTCACTGACCCCTTCTGGGAAGGACTTGCCTATGCTCTAGTCTTTGGATTAGCATCAAGTACAATCTTGGTAGTATTTGCCTATCCTGTCTTTTATGCAATTCTTGAACATATTAGAAGATTTACTTGGAGAAAAGTATTTAAGAATCAAAAATTTAAGTAAAAAAAGAGGTAGCTCATTGAGCTGCCTCTGGAATCGGTGTCTGATGTAGAAATCATTCGGGCATTTGTCTCGCCCATTGAGACTCAAGATCCTTCATGTGATCTGTTGTATCTTGCCCAGCATATATTTTGGGAGGATACCAAGAACTGGCTGATTTATTTTTTCGTCTCTCTCCTCTATTGCGAGGGACTCCAACTGTAAATAATTGAAGAGTGTCGGTCACTGTGTTTATAGAATAGGCTTATAAAAAATACCAAAAACCTATGCTTTTGTCAATAATTTCATTTATTTTCTAGATTTTTTCCAGAAGATTTTCTTAGATATTTCTTGTGGAAGATAACTTTTTGTATCATATAATTCATACTCTTTCCCATATCCCAAATCTTTCATCATGTTAGTAGGAGCATTCCGAATATTCAATGGAACTGAAAGATTACCTGATTGTTTCACTTCTTTTTGGGCTTGTTTAATCCCCTCATATACCCGCCTATCCTTGGGAGCTTGAGATAAATATACAACTCCATGAGCCAGATTAATTGATGCTTCTGGAAGACCAACCACCTCTACTGCTCTAAATACTTCATTTGCGACGACAAGAGCTGTTGGGAGAGCTATTCCAATATCTTCACTCGCAAAAATAACCATTCTTCGAGCAATAAATTTAGGATCTTCTCCCCCTTCTAGCATACGGGCAAGATAATATAAAGCTGCATCTACTTGACTAGCTCTCATACTTTTAATAAAGGCACTAATGATATCATAATGCTCCTCTCCTGACCTATCATATCGTAAATTGGTATCCTTCAAGATGTCTTCAATCTTCTCAATACTAAGAGTATCTGAATACATAGAATTGGCTCTCTCATAAATTCCCAGAGCCTTACGGGCATCTCCATTAGAGTATTTTGCAATATACTGACTGATACTAATATCCTGAAGTCCTGCTTGAACCAATATAGCTTGTAATTCCTCCACAGTAAGAGTATTAAGAGTATAGATAATACAACGAGATTGTAATGCTGATATAATCTCAAAGCTGGGATTCTCTGTAGTAGCTCCAATCAAAATGAGAGTTCCGTCTTCCACAAAAGGAAGTAAATAATCTTGTTGAGCTTTATTAAAACGATGTATCTCATCCAGGAATAAAATCTTTTGCTGTTCGGTATCATCTTTGATAATTGCTTCTATATCTTTTTTACCTGCTCTTACGGCTGAGACTTCATATAATTTGCCATCAATTGCATTACTATATATACGAGCTAATGTGGTTTTACCCACTCCAGGAGGCCCCCACAAAATAAAGGATTGTGGTAATTGCTGTGTAATACACACATATAAGGGTTTCCCCTCTCCTACAAGGTGTTTTTGCCCTATAAAGGTGTCTAATGTTAGAGGTCTAATAGTATCTGCAAGTGGCATAAAGATAAATATATTTATATGTATATTATAACTTATATTACTGTTCCTGTGTATAATTCTTGTCAATAAATTTAGAAATTGCAATAATTAAATCACTTGCCTCTCTAATATAATCTATGAATAGCCACGTCTCAAGAGCGGATTGATAGTCTCTTTTTTCTAACTTTTTATTTTTATTCCTGTCCTCATGGAAAATAGAGTTTAAACGTAAATCTATAAATTCGCTTTTAGGGATATTAAGCTTTATTAGACTATGATCTTCATTTAATTTTTTCCATTTTCTTTCTATTCTATCTAAATCCTTATTATCAGGATATTTAATTTTGATAATATTCAAAACCTCTTCAAAAAATCTTTGTTCATTTTTTTTCTTAATAGTATCCCATTTATTCATAAAGATTCTAAAATCAATAAGATATGCTAAGAAGTATTTTTCATTAAAATTTTCTGCATCGAATCTACTATCCTTATATAGGAAGTCTGTATCATTATCGCTAGACCCTAATTTCATATTAGCATTACCAGTACCTAAATCTGATTGATTTTTATCTAATCTTTTAGCTCTCTTTTGATATACTTGTAAAATTTCTTGAATCCAATCAGGGTTATATTCTTCAGGTTTTTTACTCATTAGGGATTTTATTATATATTTTTATATTATATCTTAATTTCAATATTTGTAGTAGACCAAAATCCACCTCCACCCTGCGGGTACCTCCTCCAAAGGAGGACATCAAATCTGTATCAGACTACCAAAAAGCCCGAGAGTTTTAATTCTCAGGCTTTTTATATTTCTATTATACTTGTACTAAATTATTTGGAAGTTCTCTTATCAATAATTTCTTGCTGTACATTACTTGGTACCGGTTGATAATCATTGAATTCCATCACTGCATTTCCTCGTCCTTGCGTCATAGACCTTAGAGTTGTGACATATCCAAACATAGATGATAAAGGTACTTTAGCGGAGACAACTTTGAGTCCTCCAGTTCTATCATTCATCTCTTCAATTAGACCTCGTCTTGAGTTCAAATCTCCTACTACGTCTCCCATGTATTGTTCTGGGATAGTTACCTCTACTGCCATAATAGGCTCTAGAAGAATAGGCTCTGCTTTCTTTACAGCAGCTGATAAAGCCATGGAACCTGCGATTTTGAAAGCAGATTCAGAGGAATCAACATCATGATAAGATCCATCATAGACTGTAGCCTTGATATTAATCAATGGATATCCAGCGATAACACCTCGGTCAATAGATTCCTTAACTCCCTTTTCAATAGCTGGAACATATTCAGACGGAATAGATCCTCCCTTTAATTCATTACCAAAGATATAGTGTTGTGGTTTCTTTGGGTCAATTTCAACTGCCTCAGGGTCAAACGACTCAACTCTAAGATAAACATCTCCATATTGTCCTTTTCCTCCAGATTGCTTGATATATTTACCTTGAGCTTCTGCACTACCACGAATAGTTTCTTTGTAGGCAACTTGTGGTTGCCCTACATTTACTTCTACTCCGAACTCTCGCTTCATTCTATCCACAATAATATCCAAATGTAGCTCTCCCATACCAGCAATAAGGGTATCTCCTGTTACTTCGTCAGTACTAACTTTCAAAGTTGGATCTTCCCCAGACAATTTATGTAAAGCTAAGCTCATTTTCTCTTGATCAACTTTAGTCTTTGGCTCTAACTTAATCTGAATAACCGGTTCTGGAATTACAATCTTCTCAAGGATGATTGGATTTTTTTCATCACAAAGGGTATCTCCAGTAGTAGTATCCTTAAGCCCTACAATAGCTCCAATTTCTCCAGCAGATAATTCATCTACCTCTGTTCTAGAATTAGCATGCATCAAAACAAGACGAGAAATCCTCTCTTTCTCTCCTTTCGTAGAGTTATAGACATAGCTTCCGCTCTTCAAAACTCCAGAATAAACTCTAAAGAATACTAATTGTCCAATATATGGATCTGTAGCAATCTTAAAGGCAAGTCCAGCAAATGGTTCGTTTTTATCTGCTTTTCTAAGTAATTCCTTCTCTTCATCATGTACATCGGTTCCTTTGGCAGCATCAATATCTAGAGGAGATGGTAAATATTCAATTACTGCATCAAGTAATTTTCTAACGATAGCAGTTCTAGAGTCTCCTCCCATAACTGGGAAAATTTTGGATTCTAGAGTCCCCTTTCGAATTGCATATTTTAACTCATCTGTAGATAATTCTCCATCATTTAGGAATAGTTCAATCAATCTATCATCGACTTCAGAGACTTTTTCCATCAAAACTTGTCTATACTCCTCTACCTGCTCTACCATATCTGCAGGAACTTCAGCCTCTACAATTTCAGTCATACCAGCCTCATCTGCATAAACATAGGCTTTATTCTCAACTAAATCTACCAGACCTCGTATTCCTTGCTCAAATCCAATTGGTAAAGCAATAACTACTGCATCTTTAGATAATCTTTCTTGAATAGACTCAAAAGATTTATAAAAGTCTCCTCCAGTCTGATTAATTTTATTAACAAAACAAATTCTAGGGACATTATATCTATCAGCTTGTCGCCAAACAGTCTCAGATTGAGGTTCCACACCAGATTTACCATCAAATACAGTAACTGCTCCATCCAAAACTCTTAGAGATCTCTCCACCTCCATGGTAAAGTCTACGTGACCAGGAGTATCAATAATATTAATTCTATGATCTTTCCAAAAACAAGTAGTAGCAGCAGAGGTAATAGTAATTCCTCTTTCTCGCTCTTGTGCCATCCAATCCATCTCTGCAGCACCATCATGAACCTCACCTATTTTATGTTTAAGACCAGTGAAATACAAAATACGCTCTGTAGTAGTGGTTTTACCAGCATCAATGTGAGCGATAATACCAATATTACGAACATCCTTTAGGGGAATATCTTGATTATTTTTGGACATAGTATTTGATTATTAATTACTAATTTGTAGACTGAATCAATTAATTTAAAAGTTGTGAGATCTATATTTATCTCAAGTGAGCAAAGGCACGGTTAGCTTCAGCCATTCTTTGAGTATCTTCTTTTTTCTTAATTACAGCTCCTGTTTGATTAAAAGCATCCATTAACTCTTCGGCTAACTTTTTATCTGTAGATTTACCTTTTTTCTTACGAACAGCATCTAACATCCATCTAAAAGCAAGAGAAGTTTTACGAGCAGGCCTCACCTCTACAGGAACCTGATAATTTGCTCCACCGACTCTTTTAGATCTTACCTCTACAGCGGGAGAAACATTCTTAATAGCAGTATTAAATACATTCAAAGAGTCTTGTGAATATTCTTTTTCAATAATATCCATAGCTCCATAAAACACTTTACGAGCTATAACTTTCTTACCATCTAACATAATGTAGTTGATAAATTGAGAAACTAAAAGATTCTTGTATCTTGGATCTAATTCTATTTCTCTAGTATAATTGCGCTTTCTTCTAGCCATAATATTTAAAATATTTTAATAAAAAGTCTATTGTTTAGGTCTTTTAACCCCATATTTACTTCGCTCCTGAGATCTTCCATCAACTCCAGCAGTATCAAGCACACCTCTAACAATATGATACCTTACTCCTGGCAAATCTTTCACTCTTCCGCCTCTTAACATTACAACTGAGTGCTCCTGTAAATTATGTCCCATACCTGGAATATATGCGGTGACTTCTTGTCCATTAGATAGTCTCACTCTAGCAATTTTACGAAGAGCAGAGTTAGGTTTCTTAGGAGTGGTAGTGGTAACCTTCACACATACACCTCTTTTAAAAGGAGAGTTACTCTCTAAAGGCTTATTTTTAAGAACATTAAAGGTTCTCCCTAGAGCTGGAGACTTGGTTTTTTTGATAGAAGTCTTGCGACCTCGTCGTACTAATTGTTGTATAGTAGGCATAAAATAATAATTATAATTAGCGGGGCGAGTGTTCCTTACACCTTGAACACTCAAAAGCACACCTCTTTTGGGAACTCTTATCATTGTATTATATATCTGATTATTTGTCAATATTAGGGAATGTAATGATAAATTATGAATGGTGAATGATGATTTGTAATTTATGAGTTTTATAGGGGCGACTTTTCAGTCGCCTGTTATGTTCTTACAACTTGATCTTTTGTCTTTCTATTAAGGAGGACAGTGTTTTAATTCCCCTCTTGAGGGGTGGCAGGATTCGCCTGACGGGGTGGAGTATTTTGTCACTTGAGCTTCTGTCCTCCTTTGGAGGACGTAGGAGGACTTAATTCACAAATATAAATGTACTCATACAAATAGTAAATTTGACATTATATAACATATGGAATATCATCAATTGAGAGTTTGGAGTTTGTGTATTATGAAAAAGTTACTAATAAACCTTTATAAACTCAGTTCTACAATCCTAAAGTCAGAATATATAAAAATATCCCTTATTCTAATTGCCATTGCGGCTTGCTGGATAATTATAATAATCTGGGTAATAGCCTCTCAAGTATATCTCTTAGCTCAACAAATTCAATCATATCTAAATTCTAGACCACACTCTCCTACCCTGTAGGAGAGTTTTAATTTAAATTGACATTTTTTTGTATTTATGTTAATTATAGCAATGCACCATCGCTCTTTTACAAGTGAAAAACTTCATCAAAATACTACAATCCTTAACTAACTTTTCAATCGCAAAAGTATTAATATTTCTACTTTTAACACCAGCTACCGTTATAATATGTCTTATAACTGCTCTCATAGTTAGTGTTGGCGGAGGAATACTGGAAGCAATTTTAGGAATTATTCTTACATTAGTTCTATTGTGTATTATAGCTTTTGTATATATTAGTATGGGAATTGGTACAACTGAGGGTTCAAATGTTGATATTTTTGAATTTCTAGGTCAACGACCCAGTGCAGAAAGATATTTACTCACAACAGATCCACCTAGTCCAGATGAGGAAGTACCTGTAGATGGTACTTTTGATATTTTCTCCTTATTACGCCCCCGTGTAGTAAAAGGACTATATTTTAGCTTGGTGGGATTTCACCAAAAGGTGGCCTCTGTTGATACAACACAGAGGACATTAGAATATATTTCATCTCCAGATGAGGAAATTGATCTACCAGAAGCAATAATTTCTGGATTAGATATATCTTCTAAGCCAGCCCTTAAATCTGTAAGAGGAAGAGTTCCATACCGAGTAATTAACCCTGTACAAACATTTTATAATGTTAATGCTTCTCTTAGCATTGGTCCAAATAGTCCTGGATACTTAGTTGAACTCAGTAAGCTTTTTGACGAAGCAGTAAGAGAAGCTATAGGAAAATCAACCCTTTCACTAGATGAAATCCTATCTCAGAGTTATAAACTTAGTCATAGTGTAACTCAAATATTAAAAGATAAGGTTTTATCAACCAATATGGGGATTTGGCTTGGTAATGTAACAATATCTAATGCAGATCCATCAGATGCTATTCTTCAAGCTCGCGAATCCAGTTCAATAGAAGCAGAGTTAGGTAAGGGGGCGTTGCAAAAAGTAAAATTTAGACAAAGAGCAATTGCTATACTTATGGGATATAATGAAGATGGATCACTTAACAATAAGATACCCAAAGAAATGAGACTTACAAGAGAAGAAGCTCTCAATCAAGAAAACCTGGATAAACTCATAGAAAGTGGATTGCTAAAAGAAATGAATCTTAATACTTTTGGTAGCGGTGTATTAGAAGCCATTCAAGGAATTATAAGTCAGCGTAATTCATAGCCGTCAAACTTATTATACCGACTCTCCAAGAGTCGGTATTTTTTTGTTTATAAATATTGACTTTTTATTAAAGATATGCTAGTTTCTAATCGTACTGATTTTGAGCACTTTCAAATGTCAATTGCTACTTTGATCATTTTGATCCTTCTCCTAGCTATAATAGTTGGGATAACAATAGTTGTTAAAATGGCATTATCTAAGTTGGATCCTGCTCCTAGCTCAAATAGCCCCTCCCCTGCTCCGGCATCGGGGTCAACGACTGGATCTACACCTCCGTCCGGCGGAGGGGGTAGAATGTCCAATATAAACTGGTCTATCCTCTTGTCTAACATACTTCTGTCAATAGCAGGATTATGGTTAGGAGCTAAGATCATTCTATTCGGTGGGGATATTTCTAAAGAGGAAATATTTGTGATAGGTATATTGGCAGTAATGGCTTTAGGAATTAATCAAAAAAAATGGTTTTTATCATTATTGATATTAGTAATCTTACTAATCAAGTTTTTATTTCCTACCGAGATGGAGACTATTGTAATTGACAAAGATGGAATATATGAACTACCAAACATTCCACTGAAAGTGTGTTTTACAATGACTGGTGATCCTAAGATAAATTTTTATCTTGATAATAGAGTAAACATTGGTGGGAATATATTTGTACAAAGAGAAGATGGATGTAAAAATTTACCAGATAGTCTAAATGGTAGTGTTTCGATATCTTTACTGTCTGGACAACCTTATTCTCAAAAAGTAAAAGACAAGATTGGGATGCAAGATATCAATAATAACTATGAATATTATATGAAAGTTGGTTTTGGGGGATATCCAACAATTCAAGCTCGTTAATAAGTAAAATATTGAAGACCTAGTGGCGAGTACTAGGTCTTTTCTTTTTACACAGACAAAGCAGTAATTACATATTGAGTAATTAGGAAAGCTCCCATAATAATCATAAGCCCTACTACGGCGTTCTTAATCCCATCTAAAGCTTGCCCAACCTCTCCAGGATTAGAACTAGTCATATATTTGAATCCAGAAGAGACTAATATAACCACAGTGATAGCTCCCAGCACACCTAAAAGTGAATTAATTATACCTGCTATCAAGTCTGTAATACTATTGAACCTACTTGGATTTATAAATCCAACTGTCTGCGGTGAACTAGCATCAGAAGGGGTTCCTCCACTTGCTGATCCAGCGCTAGATCCATCTGGTGCTGTTCCATTACCTGTAGCCCCACCACTAGATGATCCATCTGGCGACAAAGAAGCCTGCTCTGCTGTCTGTGCAGAGGCTAAATTAAAGCTAGTTAAGGAAATTATACTGATTACTATTAATAAGACATATTTTTTCATATTGATTTAATTTAAGATATTACTGATATTAGCCTCTATTCCCTCCTCTTCTGCTGGAATAGAATCTTGGAAGACAAAACCTAATACGGCATTAGAGACCACAAAAGCAAAGAATATAATAATTAGTCCAATTAATGCATTTACCATTCTTTTTTGAGCTATTTCTGCATTATCGCTGTCGCCTCCAGATGTAGAATATTCAAATCCAGCCAACAAGAATATTACAAAGACTATAATACCTATAAATCCTAATAGCCAATTTATAATCAGTGAAACTGCTTCTATAAAACTAGTACCTCCAAATATTCCAGAAGCTTCAGGATCTGGAATTGAACCTTTATCTGGCAGTGTGACATCAGGAGTTTTAAGTCCTGCATATACTTCATTAGTTACAAAACTATTGTTTATACTAAATAGTAGAACTCCTAAAGTTGATAATATTAATATAAATATTTTCATATATGTTTATTGTATAAATATATTATATCAAAAATATAAATATATAACAAATTAATTTATACCCAAAGTAAAAAGAGAGTATATGCTCTCTTTTTATTCTCTAAAGCAAAGATTTAATTAACTTTAGATTTGTTGCTGAAAAATAAATGCTAATATAGCATTAGATGCAACAAAAGCAAAGAAGATTATAATTAATCCAATGACAGCATTAATCATTCTCTTTTGAGCTGACTCAGCTCTTCCTGAATCTCCTCCAGATGTAGCATATTCAAATCCAGCAAATAAGAATATTAAGAATACTACAATACCAATAAATCCAAGTGCCCATCTAATAACATCTGATATTGTCTCTATTAAGTTAGTTGCTTCATTTACCCCGGATCCTGTTGGGATGGCTGCAATTGGTCGCTCATCCCTTACTGGACTTACAGCCCCAGCAATAACAGGAGCTAATAATAAAATTGGTAAAGTTACTTTGTTTATTATTGATTTTAATCTTTTGATAGTATTCATAAGAATATTTATAAATTATTAATATTATGTTCTATATATTATATATTATCTTATTTATTTAAAATATGCAATAGGTACAATTGTGGATAACTTTTATAAATTAAATATAAAACTTAATACTGTATTAGATACTACAAAAGCAAAGCCTATTATGAATAATCCTATCACTGCATTGGTGATTGTAGATATCGCATCTTCAGTTTTCTTAGTATCTCCTCCAGCGGTAGCATAATTAAATCCCGAAACTATAATTATAACAAATAAAATTATACCTGTAAGTCCGAGGCTCCATCTTACAATATTGGCTACAAAACTAAACAGATCTCCTTGTTCCGTGACTCCGGTACCTGTTGGAACTCCCAACACTGGAGGTAAGCTTTCTTGAGCTTCAACTGTTTTTATTATAAAGTTTGAAATTAATGATTTTAGCATAATATTAAGATAAAATTTTAAGCACCTCCTCCACTAGCTATGAGTCCACTTGTTACAAAATTAGTAATTAGAAAAGCTCCCATAATGATTAGTAAACCGACTACAGCATTAGTAATAGCTCCTGTTGCTGCTGCTGTTTTACTAGCATCTCCACCTGCAATCATATATAAATATCCTTGAATTACTATAATTACAAAGAAAACTGTCCCCAATATACCCAATATCCATCTTATTATATTGGCTACATATCCAATTAATGTTCCTGAAGTATTAAGTCCTGAATCTGCTTCTTTAAAATCTGTTAAACCTTCTTGTAAACTATTTGCTAAAGTAGTATTGACTATTGAGGGATTAAAATTAGGATTATTTGACTGAAAGTAGTTTGAATTAAAATTTAAAGATAGCAATAACACTAGACATAAACTGATTCTATATAAATATTTCATATTGTATTGATTTAATATATTTTATTATATCATCTTTTTCTTAATTTCCAAATAAATAGTCCTACTCCTGCTACTAAAAATACTATCCCACTTATTAAAAGTATTATGTTGGTGCTATTAGAAGGATTTGCTTCAGCTGTTTCCGTATTATCTGATTCAATATTAGTTTCATTATTAGATAACAAAACCACTCCTTCTTCATTTCTAATAACACCATTCTGTTGTTGTAGAGTTTTAATAGTATCTTCTGAAAAATTAATATTATCTCCAACACAATCTGCTAAACAGCTATTTGCGTTCTCTCCTTTTTCGTATTCACAGACTAAATTCTGATTACAGGTACTGTCTTTAGATACATCAATATTGAGTACTTTCCCATTTTTACTCTTGATATTAATAGCTTTAACATGAGGGAAATAATCTACATTAATTACAAAGGCTCCCTCGGTGTATGGATATACCAATGTTTGAGGAAAAGTATATTGATAGGCTTCTAAATTTACCTGAAAGTTATTATCCATAGGTAGAGTTGTTCTATCATCAAAAGTTATAATATCTTCTGTATCTACTAATTTCACTGGTTCTGCAACAAATCTATCTAGCCTTATTTCATCTTTTGACTTATCATAGAACAGTGAAATTTGATAACTTTTAGCATTAGTTAAATCTGGGAGAAATATTGATATTATTAAAATTGAATAAATAAAGTATTTCATATTATGGGTTTATTGTTTACAGTTACCTGTCCTTTCATCTTCTAGTAATTTATTACAAACTACTACTGCGTCTGGATATCTACTTGTTGTAGGGTTAGGTTGAGTTCTACATCCTGGAATACTTGTCCATTGACAGGCTTGGTCATATTGACTAGGTTTGTTTGGTCTTTTAGCATTTGCTGCAAAAGAACTACATGTTGCAATACTATTATCTGTTAAAAATCTAGCTACTGCAGCATCTTGATAAACTGGTGATATATTAAATGTTCCATTTGAATTTTTAGGAACTCCGGCTCTAGCTGCCCATCCTGGCCAAGTAGTTGATTTCATCTGATATCTTCCATAAGCATCTGATCTGCTTACTACTCTAGCGGGATGTTGAGTAGTATTTTCTGGGACATAGGTATACCCCTGAATTGTAAAATATCCTCTCCTTGTTGAGGTACCTTCATACAATGAAATTGTTCTTAATACAGCAGAAATTTCATCATCAATATTTTTCGAATCTATACAAGCAACATTAAGAGACCCAACATTACCACTACCACCACCTTCTCCACTTAAGACTCCTTGCCCTCCCCCATTCGTTCCTCTATCGTTAAAAGTACTAGTAGTATCACATTTTACACTAAATAATTGCCCTTCTTGAAAATCTAATACTGCCGAAAAATTAGCTGTTTGAAATCCAAGTGTTACTAATAAAAAGCTAAATAACAAGAAACTTGCCATTACTAGTAACAGACCTATCACTGAATTGGTGATTATTCCATAACCTTCACCTACTTTACCTGGATTTCCCGCTGAGGTCAAAACATATACTCCTCCTATTACGATGCTTACTACAGCCAAAACTGCTACTAACCCCAATGCAAAATTAAATATATCTCTTATTAAGATAAATATATCACATATTGTACAATCTCTACTTACTCCACATTTTACTAATCCCGACTCTGAGCCTGTAGCTCCTTCTGTAGAATTAGTAGCTGGAGAAGTTTGCGCTAAGACAAAACTTATATTAGATACAAATCCACTAAATACAAAGAATATTATTATAATAATACTAAATATATTTTTTAAATTTAGACTTTTCATTTTGCAAAATTATCTGCCAAAGCTTGAATTTGAGCCTGAGCTTGAGATAGAGCTCTGCTATAGCTAAACAGACCTAGATTCACACTATTAATTGCTTCAATCAAAATCTTATCTACAGTATTATTATCTGGTTGTCTCCAAGTTTTAGCTTGCAGTACTTGTTTTACAAAAACCCCATAATCTAAATCTTGTGACTGTATATCTATTAAGTCTCTTCTAGGAGTTGGACGTTTGGTGTTTAGGAAATACTCTTGGGACTGCTCTTTTTCAGTCATAAACTTCAAAAACTGATAAGATTCACTAGGGTATTTAGACTGACTACTAACTCCATAACCCCAATAGTTAGCATAGTTAGCTAACCCAGAATCTAAAGAGACCTGAGGTAAAGGGGATACTGCAAAATTAAGTCTAGGAGCTTTAGCTTTAATAGCTTCAACCTGATATGAATATCCTATCATCATAGCTACTTCCCTCTCATAAAAAGCATCTATAGAATTATTTAGGCTTGAATTCCATGTATACACCGTCTTTCTGGGGTTAGCAAAATCTGTGTAATATTCCATAGCTAATTCAGCTGAATTTATATTTTGACCACTTTGAGACCTACCTTGTGTGAATGTAATTTTAGTATAATCATTAGGATCTGTCATCTTAGCCCCAGTTTGTATCATTAATGCAGACAATAAATCTGGA
>CAZYEN010000040.1:0-2367 GCA_964646465.1 uncultured Candidatus Saccharibacteria bacterium
ATTGGTTTGAATTCAAAATACTTGGCCGCTGGCCACTTAACTCTATACGGATCACATAATAACCAGCCATCGTGTACATTCGGTCGTGGTTTTTTATACCAAGATATCTTGAGACTGTACTGATGCTTTTCTTTAACATAAAACTCCGCATATACAATCAGCCATATGTCTCGTAACTGAGAGTGTTGGTAAAGTCTCAATTATTGATCCTTTCTATTCATTGTGGTCGCCTTGCTTTAGACAACCCTTCCTTTATTTGACCATACACAAACCATATCCAAATCACCCAGTATATTCCATAAAGTCCAGCAATAACTGCCATCATTGCGTATATTATAAAAGTAAATAGTGAATCCATTTGATTACCTCCTCATGGTGTCACGAATAATGAGGCGATAGTGAATACTAAGACCCATAAAAAGAATACATACATCATAGATAACACGGCTAAATTAATTAATATTTTCATACTTTAATATCCTCCAAGTTTATTTCTAACAAACCTATTAGCTGTAACGTCAATGCCCTTGCCTCAGTAGGAGTTAGCCTAATTAAATTGGTAGGAGTACCAAATACTATTGATTGCCTGAATTCAGGATTGTATTCTAAAAAAAAGGTTTCAGATAGTTTAATTTTGTTAACTGAATAAAACGCCAGCCAGCTTTCGTATAATTCTTTATGTGATTTCATAAGATATCTCCTTATTTTTTAAACTTATCACTTATGTTATACATACCTTTACCTTTTGCCGAAGCCATATCTCTATCAGGAAGCCTTCCATATACCTTCCAGCAGTCTATGTTATAATTGAGGCGTTGGTAATACTTCATGGTCCACGTCTTTTTGCTATGTACGCCCTCATTTGATCTCGCAAAAATAACATCCCAGCTATACAATTCAACATGCAAAATCCCGCTACGATTATCAGGAGAGTGAATAATATAAAATCATATACTAAATTCATGTCATTCTCCTTTTAATCATGGCGTCACGAATAATGAGGCGATAGTGAATACTAAGACCCATAAAAAGAATACATACATCATAGATAACACGGCTAAATTAATTAATATTTTCATTTGGTTGTCTCCTTGTAATTAAGATAATACAAAGATACTAATATTGCATCCACTTGTTCTTCAGTTATCTGTGTAGACTCTCTTATTTGAAGTTCTAATTTCATTATTAAATCTCCTCAAGTTTCTCTACTTCATCATATCTATGGAAATATTCAGATATGAATTTTGTAATAGATTCCGGTATTTGTGTATGTTGCTGGGCAATAATACACGCATGATATAACAACTGAGCTGCTATCTTTTTATCTGCTTTAATATTAGAATGAGCAGTACCGCACCATAATGGCCAGCAAGATGTATCTAATTTGGCTTCAGATAAATCGACTCCAAATAAATCAACTCCAGTTAAATTAGCTTTATACAAATTGGCATTAGATAAATTAGCTTTTAGCAAATTGGCACTAAATAAATCAGCATGTGGTAAATTGGCATTAGATAAATTAGCTCCAGCTAAATTGGCCCAAGATAAATTAATCTTATTTTTTACTGCTTCTTCTACTAAATCTTTAATATTATCTATATTTTTATTCTCATAGATAACTGAATTATCATGTTTATTTAATATTTTCATTTCTTTCTCCTTCTTTTTTTGTTATCTCGTCCTGCTCACATATAGCTCTTCGGTATTTTTTAAAAAAACTTTAGGATTTTCTGAAAAAAATTTATAAATTTTTTTATTGTAATGTTTTTATGTACTTAGATTGTCCGTCATCATAAATTTTAAACAAACCACGATGAGCCCGATAATAAAAAACTAATATTATTTTGTTGATTGATCGTCAGTTGCTCTAACTCCAATTTTCGGCCACAAATCACCTGTTAAAATGCCCACGATACACAAATAACGATTATACAGTTCCATTGTTGTGGTCACCGAGTCAGATTTATTGACGAGTTTCTTTGTGTGTTCTAGCTGCAGAAGTATATCTCGATACTGGTTGGTATCTATAGTTATTGAAGTATTAACCTCTGTAGATGCTACATCTGAATTAATCACTAAATCTAGTCCTGCGTCCTCTGAATATCCACTCGCATCTGATCCTAGATATGTACCATCGACGTCCCAATAAACGGGGAATTGATACCCCACGTTATCGTTGTAGTACAACGTCCCTCGATAGTGTAATGGAGTGACTTTTCGATCTAAAATTGCGTAATGTTTGGCATCTCTAGTTGAATATTGTGTTGATAGATCCATTTTTTACTCCTTTGGTTTTTCTACTTCATCTAATTAAAAAATATATTGACTTAAGTAATCTGCCCATCCATTACCATATTTGTCTAAAAG
>CAZYEN010000041.1:0-16099 GCA_964646465.1 uncultured Candidatus Saccharibacteria bacterium
TAGTAATACGGTAACAACAGACTGTATAAACTTGAGTAGTTTAATACCAGATTATGTAGCCGCAATACCATCAAGTACAACATATACAGTAGCAAGAGGTAATGATGGGAGAGTATATGTAAATACAACAGAGACAGCAGCTAACTTCAGCTGTCCAACAGGCTACATAAAAGTCCCAGGCAATAGTCTATACCAAACCAAAGATTTCTGTGTAATGAAGTATGAGGCTAAAGCAGTGGCAATAAGTGCGCCTACAGTAGGATTGACCACTCCTAATACAGGATTTAACACTATAGCTAATGATACCACAGCCACCACCAGTGCAAATGGAAGAATAGTAGCAAGTGTAGCCAGTGGATTTCCAATAGCCAATATAAGTCAAATAGATTCTATTACATATTGTAGTAATTCAGGAGCAAGTTTAATAAGTAATGCCGAATGGATGACCATAGCAAGGAACATAGAAGCACAAGGAGTAAACTGGACCGGAGGAACAGTAGGAAGTGGAGGACTATGGAGAGGCCATAGTGATAATAGTCCAGCAGGAGCTTTAGAAGCCAGTACAGATAATGATCCATACTTTGGAACAGGAAATACCAGCCCAAGTATAGAGAGAAGAACTCATACGTTAAGCAATGGAGAGGTAATCTGGGATTTAAGTGGAAATGTATGGGAATGGACTAGTGATACCATATTAGGACAAGACAAACCAAATAACAGTTCAGGATTATTATGGCAGCAATGGACAGCAATAAGTAATTTTGGAACCCTAAGCTATGACCTAACCCGCCCAAGTAATACTTCTTGGGATAGTAGCCAAAATATGGGCCAATATTATGCAGGAACAGTCACCGGCACCACAACTTTCACCTTCCATCGCGGCGGTGTTTGGGCTGATGCCTCTTTTGCAGGAGTCTTTACTCTGGCTTCAAGCCCCACTACTACCAATACGTCCAGCAGCGTTAGCTTCCGCTGCGTGATTAGATGAGCCCTTTAATTTGTAAATTCTATTTATAGATAGATTAGAGTACTTATAAAAATCTAAGATTTTAAGCTACAGCTTGATTTAACTCTCTATATAGTATATTAGATATTAGCTTTATATATACTTTATTAAATATATATATTATATGATATAATATTATAATAAGATAAATAATATTATGATAGCTAGTCTAGCGGGAAAAATTCAATACAAACAAAATAACAATCTTATTGTGGATGTTAATGGGGTTGGGTATAGTGTTTTAGTTAATACTATTACTTTTACTTCGGTTGGTTCGATTGGAGAGAACATCTCTTTAATAACTTATTTGGATGTGAAGGAGGATAGCTTAACTTTATTTGGGTTTCTTGATATGATTTCATTTCAATTATTTAAATACTTAATTTCAGTTAATGGAGTAGGGGCCAAAAGTGCTCTTGCAATTTTAGATTTAGATCAACCTGAAGCTATTATGCAAGCTATTCAACAAGAGAGAGTGAGTGTTTTGCATCAGGCCTTGGGAATTGGGAAGAAAACTGCTGAGAGAATTATTTTAGAACTCAAAGATAAACTCAGCTCACTATATAGTAATATTGAAATATTTGAAAATATCTCTACAAATTCTAACTCATCTCAAAATACTCAAGATGTTTGGGACGCACTGGAGTCTCTTGGTTATAAGCCATCTCAAATTCAGAAAGTACTCTCGAGTTTAGATAGTGCTCTTGAGGTATCAGAACAAATTCGACTAGCTCTTAAATTATTACAAAAATAACCCTAAATATATGGATATTCAAACAGTTTACATAGGATCAGATCATAGAGGTTTTTATCTTAAACGGTCAATTATTCAGTTTTTAAACTCAAAACATTTACAAGTTGTCGACTGCGGTAATTCAGTCTATGATCCCGATGATGATTATCCAGATTATGCTTCTGAAGTTGCCAAAAGAGTTGTAGAGGATGTTGGTTCTCTAGGTGTTGTTATTTGTGGAACGGGAGTTGGTGTAAGTATCACGGCTAATAAAATATCGGGGGCAAGAGCTGCCTTATTAGACTCAATTGAGACTACGGCTATTGCAAGGGCTCATAATCATATTAATATTTTAGCATTATCATCAGCTCTAGAGATTGAAAAAATTCCAGATATTGTGGGCACTTTTATAGAAACTGAGCTATCCTTTCAAGATAGACATATCAGAAGAGTATCTAAAATTACAGAATTAGAAAATAATAATACAGATTATGGAATATACAATTAATCAGCTTGAGGAAATTTCTAAATTAGTTAAATATTGGATTTTATACTCTACTACTCAGGCAGGGTCAGGGCATCCAAGTTCTTCTTTATCGGCAGTAGAATTGGGTGTTGGATTGTTTTTTGGAGGCGGGTTTAAATATGATATTAATAATTCTAAAGATATCAATAATGATAGATTTATTTTATCCAAAGGTCATGCTTCACCACTTTTATATAGCTTATGGCTATTGGCGGGAGTGGTTACACCTGAGGAGATTCAAGAGTTAAGGCAGTTTACGAGTGTTCTGGAGGGTCATCCTAGTCGTCGATTTATGTTTACAGATGCGGCTACTGGATCTCTTGGACAAGGCTTGGGTATTGGTGTGGGGTATGCTATTAATGCAAAAAAGTTCGATCAAACTCAAGCCTATACCTATGTTATGTTGGGAGATAGTGAATTGGCTGAAGGTTCTATTTGGGAAAGTGTTGCCAGTGCCTCATATTATGGTCTTAATAACCTAATCACCATAGTAGATATTAATAGGCTAGGTCAAAGAGGAGAGACCATGGAAGGACATAATCTGGAAATATATCAAAAAAGATTTGAATCTTTTGGGTGGAATACAATTATAATAGATGGTCATAATCTAGAAGAAGTTATAAATGCTTTCAGTCAATCCAAGTATTCAGATAAACCAACTGCAATATTATCTAAGACTATTAAAGGTAAGGGAATATCTCTGATTGAGGATCAAGATAATTGGCATGGTAAGACATTAACACAAGAACAATTTGATGTTTATATTCAAGAGTTAGGGCAACTGAATTTAGATTTGCGAGCTGAAATTGAAGCTCCTATGAAGCTTGCTCCGTATAATTACACTCCAACACATGTAGATGATAATGTATATCCTAATTATGCTATGTGTGACTTAGTCTCTCCACGAAAGGCTTTTGGAGAAGCTATTAAAATTCTTACTAGTAATTATAATGATATTATTGTACTCGATGCTGAAGTAAGTAATTCTACTTACGCTAATCATATTGATGAGAATAGGTTTTTAGAAATGTTTATCGCTGAGCAAAATATGTTGTCCGTAGCCACAGGCTTGTCACTCGCTGGTAAGAAGCCATTTGTTTCATCTTTTGCGGGTTTTCTAACCAGAGCATATGACCAAATTCGTATGGCTCAATATAATGAAGCTAATATGGTTGTAGTGGGAACTCATCCAGGAGTCTCAATTGGGGCTGATGGTCCTTCTCAAATGGCTCTGAATGACATCGCTTTTTTTAGAGGAATGTTTGGTTCGGTAGTCTTATATCCGAGTGATGCAATTTCTACTCTTAAATTAACTGAACAAGCTTATTTATACGAAGGTCTTAGTTATCTAAGATTAACACGAGCAGATGTGCCTACTTTATATGAAAATCATGAAACTTTTGTAATAGGAGGAAGTAAAACTATTTATAATAGTGAGTTGGATGAGATTACTTTAGTCGGAGCAGGTATTACTCTCTATGAATGTTTGAAAGCCTATGATATACTAAGAGAAAGAGGGGTTAGTGTCAGAGTTATAGATTTATACAGTATAAAACCTCTTGATACTGCAACTCTACATTTAGCTACTCGCGAGACTAAAGGGTTACTGGTAGTAGAAGATCATCATCAAGCCGGAGGTATCGCTGAAGCTATAAGATCGGAACTCGAGGATGTACAAATTCCTATACGCTCTCTATCAGTACAAGAAATTCCAAGAAGCGGGACCCCAGAAGAATTGTTACAATTCGAGCAAATTAATGTAGACAGTATAGTTGAGCAAGTAGAAAACTTAAGACAATCTATATGATAGAGGTAAAAAATCTCAAAAAAGTTTATCAGATGAATAAAGACAATATAGTTATTGCCTTAAATGATATTTCATTTGCTGCTCAAACTAAAGAAATGGTAGCCATTATAGGTAGCTCAGGGTCAGGTAAATCTACCTTACTTAATATCTTAGGAGGTCTTGATAGAATTTATGATGGACAGGTAATTGTAGATAATAAAGATATTAAAGATTATAATCCTGATACATATAGAAGATTTAAAGTTGGGACTATATTTCAACAATTTAATTTAATATCAGCCTTAAATGTTTTAGAGAATGTATTATTGCCACTAAAATTTGGCAAACAACTCACAGGTTCCGAGGCAGAGGATAGAGCCAAATATCTATTAGATAAAGTTGGTCTGTCAGATAGATTAAAGCATAAGCCAAATGAATTATCCGGAGGACAAATGCAAAGAGTAGCTATAGCGAGAGCCTTAATTGCCAAGCCAGAAATTTTATTAGCTGATGAGCCAACTGGTAATCTAGATTCTGTTACGGGTAAGGAAATTATGCATTTACTATTCGAACTTAATGCAGAGGAAAATATGACAATGTTCTTGGTAACACATGATTTGCATTTAGCTGAAGGTATTGACAGGAAATTATTCTTGAGGGACGGTCAATTAGTAGATAATCTTTAAAAATATGATTAAATATGCTATCAGTCTAGTGGCAAGACGCAAACTAAGAACAGTTTTGACTAGCTTAGGTATTACAATCGCAGTAATTTTGTTATCTTTGATAATTTTTGGAATGCAAGACCTAAGAACTTTATTAGTCTCAGCCATTCAAACTCAATTCAAGTCTAATGAAATATTTATTACCAATTCAAGTGGACCAGGGGCATTCACCACACCTTCCAATGAAGAAGCTAAACCTGATGAGGCTACACTTATTACCCAAGAAACAATAGATAAAATTAATAGAATTGATGGTGTAAGCAATACAGTTCCAGTGACTATAGTGAATAATTTGGAAATAAAATTAGCAGATAATGATAAAACCTATGCCCCCGCATTTATATCAGGTTGGGACATAGAGGGAGGAGACTCTTATTTTGTAGAATTTTGGGGAGATAAGACTAAACCTACTGGAGATAATATCTTTGTCTCAAAATCAGTTGCTGATTTTTATGGTCTTAATCCAGAGGAATTACTGGATAAAAAAGTAACCTTTATAACTTCCAAAAGTGCTCTATTCGGTACAGTCAAAACCAAAGAAATCCTAGACAAGCAATTTGAATATACAATAAAAGGAGTTTTTGACCCAGGCAGAGACAGAAATGATGCGATTATATCACTAGATAACTCAGTTGGGGTCCTAACTAATATTGGAGGTTTTGATTCTAAAGAAGAATATGTCTCTTCAGTCGGATATGATTTACTTCGAGTCACTGGTGAGGAAGCTAAGTTGGATTCTATCAAATCATCTATTGATGAAAAATATAACTTTCAGGGAGTATTTACCGCAGATGATGTATTGGGGTTCCTTGATGATATTATTCAAGCCTTTACTATAGCTTTATTTGTATTTGGAGCTATCTCGGCAGTTATTGCTGCTATTGGTATTACTAATACAATGGTCATGAGTATTTATGAGCAAACTAAAGAAATTGGAATTTTAAAATCTATGGGAGCCTCTAATAGACAGATATTAGGAGTGTTCTTAATTCAGTCCGCTATAATAGGTCTCTTAGGTGGTGTGGCAGGATTGATTATCGTGATACTTAGTATGCAAATAGGAAATATATTCATTGTAGAACAATTAAATCAAATTGGATTTCAAGTTGACACATTCTTTAACTTTGATCTGATATCTACTCTAATAGTAGTAGCAATTAGTATAGGAATTGGAATACTAGCAGGAATTTATCCTTCCCTTAAAGCAGCAACCTTAAATCCTGTCAAAGCATTAAGGTCAGAATAAAATATAAAGTTAATAACTAAATCAATGAAAACAAAAATTTCAAATAAAGGATTTACCCTTATAGAAGTGCTGTTAGTCATTACTTTGATTGGGATCCTGCTTACTATTGGATTAGTAAATTTTAATGCAGAGGATAGATTTATTGAAGCTCGTAATGATACTCGAAAAACTCATATTCAGACCTTAGAAAGTGCTATTACTCAATATAAATTGCAAGAAGATATTTATCCTACAGGTTTGTCTAGAACTTATCAAGAAATTTGTGATCCAGATTCTACTTCTTGTACGGGATTCATTGATTTAAAATCATCTCTAGTACCTAATTTCCTTCAAGCAATACCACAAGACCCAAATGATACAGATAATACAGGTGGTGTAGGTTATGAAATAGCAGTAGATGACGCTACCAATACAGTTAGTGTCAGATCATTACAAGCAGAAGGAGAAGTAATTATTAATATTAACGATCCACTTCCGGTCGAGGCAACCGTTACTGATAATACTCCTTTAGTCGAAACTGTGCCTAAATTCCCCATTGTTACAGATGGGTTGGTATTATACCTAGATGCTGGTAATAAGGTAAGTTATCCTGGCACAGGGACAACTTGGTTTGATTTGAGCGGAAACAACAATAATGGAACTCTTGTCAACGGAGTGGGTTTCAGTAGTAATAATGGTGGTGGCTTAGTATTTGATGGAGTAAATGATTATCTTAATTTAAATTCAGTATCATTATTGCCAGTTGGTACATCAGACAGGACTATAGTTGCTTTTGTGAAAACTCCTACTGTAATCTCAGGCAAGCGACATGTTCTACATTATGGAACATCAATATCAAATCAAGCATTTGGTTTAGTTCTATCAGATGGTAGATTGAGTACACATACTTGGGGAACTAATTATGGTCAGGGAATAATAATGCAAAAAGAAGTTATTTATTATTTAGTAGTTTCATATACCAATTCATCAGCTCTTCATAAATTTTGGGTTAATGGATTATCTCAAGGTGCAGGTGTAGTTGGAGCAATAAATACAGGTACAACAACTGGAGCTAAAATAGGATCTAGAGTTACTCATTCAGAGTCTTGGGGGCCAGATGGTATTATTTATAATATTATGGTTTATAATCGCTCTCTCAACGACTCAGAAATTCAACAAAATTTTAATGCAAAAAGAGGAAGATTTGGGTTGTAGGTATTTGTATTCTCTCCCCCTCCTTCATAGTATATTATTTATATCGCTCTCCTCAAAAAATCCAAAATATGCTATAATTATATTTAAGTTAAATCATAAACTATGAGTATTGTTATCCCAGCTATTTTGACTAGTTCTAAACAAGAGTTTAGAGAATATTTATCTATTATTAAATCTTTGGCTAAGATTATACAAGTTGATGTGATGGATGGAGAGTTCGTAGAGTCTAAATCTTTGATGCCAAGAGAATTTTTTTATGAAGATTTTGGTAAATTACAGGTGGAGATTCATATTATGGCTAATTTTGATAACACTAGAGATATTATTGAAAGTCTCAAATCCTTCAAAGCTTGTACTAGAATTATAGTGCATCAAGAAATTTGTGAAAATTTAGAACAACTTCGCCGATTAGTTAATCTAGTTAAGTCTATCAACAAAGAGGTAGCTATTGCTCTTAATCCAGATACAGATATTAGAGATATTGGAAAAGTGGTGAAAAAAATTGACGGAGTACAATTTATGGGAGTAACCCCAGGATTCTATGGCTCCCCTCTACAAACTCAAGTATATGAAAAAGTAAAAGATTTCCAAAGTCGCTATACTATGTATGAGGGTGATATAGCTTGGGATGGAGCTGTAAATATAGATAATATTAAGACTATCAGAGACTTGGGAGTGAATAGAATTGCTGTAGGTAGTGCTATCTTCAAGTCAGACAATCCAGTTCAAACTTATCAGGAATTAGTAGATAATATCCAAAACTGATCACTCAAAACTAATAACTTAGTATGCCAAGAGCAATATTAAAAAAGTTAAAATTACCATATCATCTGATATTGCACTATGCAGTAAACTTTTTACTTGGTAGACCAAGTGAGTCTTTAATAGTTATCGGTATTACAGGTACAAAAGGTAAGACTAGTACAGTCTATACTTTGTATCAGACCTTGATTAAATTAGGACTAAAGGTTGGTCTTACTTCTTCAGTCTATTCTAGTAATGGGAAAGAATTATCTAAGAATAAAATTAGAAACTCTATGCCTGGTAGAGGTCAGATTCATAGACTAATGCGAGAGGCTAAGAATAATGGAGCTACAGTGTTTATAGTAGAAGTTACCAGTGAGGGACTGGCACAAAATCGGCATAGAGGCATACATTTTGACTCGGTGGTAATTACTAATTTATACCCTGAGCACTTAGGGGCTCATGGAGGGTTTGAGAATTATAAGAAAGCCAAAGGATTATTATTCCAATCTTTTGATAAATCAAAATCTAAAAAAATCAACTCTAAAATTATTGAGCCTCTCTCTTGGGTGAATCAAGATGATGAACATCAAGAATATTATCGTCATCTTACTCGCAAAACAGTATACTCTACTGGTAAGTCCAGTCAAGCTACTCTTCAAATGCTATCTATTAAATCAGACCAAAATGGGCTAGACTTTAGCTACCAAGATAATAATACTAAACAAAAATATATTGTAAAAACTCCAGTCTTGGGTGAGTTTATGGGGTATAATTTATTATTTGTTATTGGTATTGCTAATTGGTTGGGCTATGATTATGATAAGATTAATAAGGTTTTATCTAATCTAAATGACATTCCAGGTAGAATGAATAAAGTATCTACTAATCCTACTGTATTTGTGGATTATGCTCATATTCCAGAGGCTTTAGAAAAAGTTTATCAAACTATTAACTCTAGCTTTAAGGGTAAAAACAGTAAAACTATTGCGATCTTGGGCTCTTGTGGAGGTGGTAGAGATACTTGGAAAAGATCTCCAATGGGGAAGGTTGCTGGTGAGATGAATGATTATGTTATCATTACTGATGAGGATCCTTATGATGAGAACCCACAGGATATTATTGATGAAGTTTTTGCTGGAGTGCTGGAATCTGAAAAACAAGAAAATAAAAATGCTTGGAGAATTTTATCTCGTCGGGAGGCTTTCAAAAAGGCTATAGAATTAGCTCATAGTGAGGATATAATTATCATCACAGGCAAAGGTAGCGAGACTAGTATTATGAGAGCCGGGGGGGTAAAAGAAAACTGGAATGATACAGAAGAAATCTTAAAATTATTAAAGTAAAGGTATATGTCAAAGTTTAAAATTAAAGGTAATCAATTTGGGATAAAAGGTGAAATACCAGTCTATGGAGCTAAGAACTCAGCTATAAAGTTATTGCCAGCTACACTTTTATTAGATGGGACAACTATTTTACATAATATTCCAGATATTGAGGATATTAGAGATATGATTAAAATCCTAGAAGCTCTAGGAGCTAAGGTAAATAAAGTGGCACATCATTCTTATAATATAGATACTACATCAGTTAATACAAATATTATTCCCACAGATTTAGCAGTCAAAATGAGAGCCTCATTTCTATTTATTGCTCCCTTATTGATCAAATTTGGAGAGGTTATTTTTCCTCATCCGGGTGGAGATTCTATCGGAAGAAGGCCGATTGATATGACTTTAGAAAGTTTATCTTTAATGGGAGCTGAGGTAGTAGAGGAAAATAATCAGTATATTTTTAGACTGCCACATAAATCTCTCAAGGGAATAGAATATGTTTTTAAGTGGATTTCTCATACTGCCACCGAACATTTGATTATGGCGGCAGTTAAAGCTAAAGGTACAACTACTATTTATAATGCAGCTTTAGAACCTGAAATTCAAGCTCTTTGTGATATGTTGAGATTAGCTGGGGCTAAGATTACTGGTGATGGGACTTCTGAGGTTATAATTGAAGGGGTAGATACTTTGGGTTTAAATCCTTTTGAATATACTAATATTCCAGATAGACTAGAAGCAGGAACTTTTGCTATATTAGGAGCTTTAACTAGAAGCGATATTAAGATAACAGGTATTGAACCTAAGCATTTAAGAGTATTTTGGAAATTCTTAGATTTAGTTGGAGTAGATTATAAATTGGGTTATGATTTTATACAAATTATATCTCATAATAAGCCTTATCGAGGATTACAACTAAAAACTCATGAATACCCTGGGTTTGTAACAGACTTGCAAGCACCATTTACTCTTTTATTAACTCAGGCTGAGGGTACTTCAGTGGTGCAAGAGACTATTTTTGATGGAAGATTATTCTATACCGATATTTTGAATCAAATGGGGGCTAATATTATTATGTGTGATCCGTATCGAGTTGTGGTCAATGGCCCAACAAAGTTATATGGACGAAAAATTGAAAGCCCTGATATTAGAGCTGGGATGACATTTCTATTAGCAGCACTAATTTCCGAGAGAGACAGTATTATTGATAATATTCATCATATAGATAGAGGTTATGAGCAAATTGAGCAGAGATTAATTCAGTTGGGATTTGATATAGTGAGAGTAAATTAAAGATATAATTATAAGCTATAATATAAGTTTTAGAAATGAATAGTATTAGTAAAGATAATCTAGAATTAGCAAGTCACCAACTCTGGAATGTACTAAAACCACATTTAGAATATCTTTCAAAGACTGATTTAGAGCAGGTTGAAATAGCTTTTATACAAATGATAGAAGCCCATCAAGAGCAAAGACGCAAGAGTGGCGATTTCTATATCATTCACCCAGTTTCAGCCTGTATTATACTAGCAGATATGCAATTAGACCGAGACACTTTAATTGCAATGTTACTCCATGATGTTCCTGAAGATACTGAAGTTAGTCTGACTAAATTGTCTAAGATATTCAGTCGTGAGGTTATTTTTCTAATTTCAGGAGTAACGAAACTATCTGTTATTAAGTATAAAGGCGAGGATAGATATGCTGAGAATTTAAGAAGAATGTTTGTGGCCATGAGCCGTGATATTAGAGTTATCTTTATCAAGCTGGCAGATAGACTCCATAATCTAGAAACTTTGTCGGCTCTTCCCCCAGAAAAGGCTCAAAGAATTGCTCTTGAGAGTTTGGAAATATATGCCCCAATTGCAGAGAGATTAGGAATGGGTAAATTGCAAGAAAAATTAGAAAATTTAAGTTTTCCCTATGCCTATTCTAAGGAATATAAATCATTAGTCTTGCAAGTTAAACAAGAATATACTACAAGACAAGAGATTTTAGAGAAAATTGAATTGAATTTAAAAAATATTTTACAATCAGAGAATATAAACTATAATCGATTATATGGCAGAGCTAAAAAATATTATTCTTTATATAAAAAATTAGGTGCAGGTAAAAAGTTAGAGCAGGTGTATGATTTAATAGCTTTGAGAATTATAACTCCGGATTTAGCTACTTGTTATCAGGTATTTGCAGTTATACAATCATATTTTGAGCCATTGCCAAATAGAGTCAAAGATTATATTGCCAGTCCAAAGGATAATGGATATCAAAGTATCCATACCACAGTTAGAGACAGACAGACAGATACCATCTTTGAAGTTCAAATTAGAACAGAAGAAATGCATGAATACTGTGAATACGGAGTGGCTTCACATTGGATCTATAAGCAAAAATCAGATTTAGATAAACATTCTTTTGTCGATACGGATAGATTTAAGTGGATTCAAGATTTAGTCAATTTAGGTAAAGAACCTTTATCTGAAGAAGAATATTTACAACATGTAAAATTAGATTTATTTCAAGATCAAATTTTTGTAATGACTCCAAAAGGAGATGTTATTCGATTATTACAAGGATCCACTGCTCTTGACTTTGCCTTTCGAATACATCAAGATATTGGAAAACATGCTGTATTATCTAAAGTTAATGGTAGCCCAGTCAAATTGTCTCAGATTTTACAAAATGGAGATACAGTAGAAATTATTACTGATAAAAAACAAAAACCACATCGAGACTGGCTTAATATAGTTAAAACAGGTTCTGCTGCTCGAGCCATCCGTAATAATTTAAGAAAACAAGGAGTAAAATTAGGATAAAGATGGTATAATAGTATAAAGATAGTTAAGAATTGATATGTCAAAAAGAATAGGTATAGATTTAGGTACAGCAAATGTATTGGTATTTTTACCCAATAAAGGAATTGTGATCAATGAACCTTCAGTAGTAGCGGTAGATCTTTATAATAACTCTATTTTAGCAGTTGGTAATCAAGCCAAAGAAATGATTGGGAGAACTCCAGACGGAATCAAGGCAGTCAGGCCAATTCGAGACGGAGTCATTGCTGATTATCGTATGACGGAAGCTTTAATCGGTTATTTAATTCAAAAAGTTAGTGGTAGGATCAGAGTCTTCAGGCCAGATTGTATTATATCTGTCCCAGCCTCTATTACATCTACTGAGAAAAGAGCAGTAATTGAAGTTGCCTTGAATGTGGGAGCAAAAAACGCCTATGTAGTAAAAGAACCAATTTTAGCAGCCTTAGGAGCAGGTATTCCTATTGATATTCCTTCGGGCAGTATGGTTATTGATATTGGAGGTGGGACAACTGAAGTAGGAGTTATTTCTTTAGGAGGAATTGTAGCCTTTGCCTCAGCCAGAGTAGCTGGAGATAAATTGACGGAAGCCATCGTGACTCATATTAAGAAGAAATATAGCTTAGCTATTGGGGAGCAAACTGCTGAAGATATCAAAAAACAACTAGGTTCTGCTCTACCAATTGAAACTGATACCATGGATATTAGAGGGCGAGATGTCTTGACTGGGTTACCTAAAAATGTCACCATTACCTCAGAAGAGGTTACTATTGCTATGCAAGCGGAGCTAAGAGAAATTATTCAAACAGTTAAAAATGTACTACAAGAAACTCCGCCAGAACTTGCTAGTGATATTATAGAAAAGGGGATTGTAATAACTGGAGGAGGAGCATTACTCAAAAATATAGCAGAACTCATATTTAAGTCAACTGGTGTTCCTTGTAGTATCGCCGAAGATCCTCTCTATTGTGTAGCTAAAGGTACAGGTATAATGTTAGACAGTCTAGATAAATATAAGAGAGTACTAGGTTATCAAAGATAAAAATAATTAAAGAATATTATATGAAAATAGCTATTGATGCTTCAAAATTAGAAATAGACAATAAAACTGGTACAGAATATTATGCTCAAAATCTAATTTTAGGTTTATTAAAAGCAATCCCAGACACTCATCAAATTATTTTATACTCAAGATCATCTTTATCTAAATCAATATTAGACTTACACCCTAATATCACTAATAGTATTATTCAGACTAAATTTTTATGGACATTATACGGCCTGTCATGGGCTTTGCTAAAAGATAAACCAGATAGATTTTACACTCCAGCCAGTATTATCCCACCAATTCATCCAAAGAAAAGTATTATAGTTATTCATGGTTTAGAGTATGAAGTTTTTCCACAAGCATATTCTTTATTTAGATTTTGGCATTTAGCTATTTTCACTAAGCTATCAGCTATTTGGGCATCAACTATAATCACTCCCAGTCAATCTACCAAAGATGACCTTTCAAGTGAATATGAGATTAATCCTGATAAAATTAAAGTAGTCTCGTCAGGTATTCCAAGCCTAGATTTTAATCATAATGAGAAGATAAAGGCATCAGTTACAGAATTATGTGATGCAAAATATCTCTTATTTATTGGAAGAAAAGAATTAAGAAAAAATTTAATTACAATTATTGATGCCTTTAATTTAGTAAAATTGAGCCATCCAGATTTAAAATTAGTTCTAGCTGGTATTCCAGGATATGGATATCAAGATATAGCTAAAGCCATAGATAAATCGGAGTATAAAAAAGATATTATCAATCTCAATCGAGTTAATAATTTAGAAAAATTGACATTATATAAAAATGCAAAAGCTGTACTATACCCATCCTATTATGAGGGATTTGGCTTTCCAATTTTAGAAGCTTTGAAGAAAGGTGTCTCAGTTATTGCCTCAGATATTCCAAGTTCTAGAGAAATTGGTAGCTCTATGATAAAATATGTAGAGGTGGATGATATTAAAGCTTGGGCTAAAATGATTATAGAATTAGTAGACACTGATTTATCTAAAGAAGATATCAAAGCTCTTAAAACATATAGTGAAAAATTCAACTTTAAAGACACCATAGAAAATACTAAAAATATTATTTTAAAATAAATATGGCAAACATTATAAAAAAGAGAAATCCTTGGAAACAAATTATAACTTTTAGTTTCACTACTATTCCTTTTTTCTCTGTTTATTATGTAGGTACAGTTTATGAATCTGTACCATTAATTGAAATGGTATTAAAGGGATTTACTAATACAGGTTATTTATTAATAGGACTTTCATTAATACTAGGCCCTTTAGCTAAATTTTGGAATTATTTTGATAAGCTCTTAACCTATCGAAAACAGTTAGGTATAATTGGATTTATGTATGCCTTAATTCATGGAGTGGTGGGTACAATTATATATATATTGCCAAACCCTGATATTCTCAATACAAATTACTGGGCGGTGGCTTTGGGTATAATTGCTTTATATTTGTTTTTTATTTGCTATGCTATTTCTGAGATTATAGTAATAAAAACATTGGGCCCTAAGAGATGGAGAAGATTAATCAGATATGTAAGCTATACTGCTTTTCTATTAGTAACTATGCATATATACCTAGCAAAACTACAAGTCTGGCAAGACTATATAAATTCAGATATTTTATTTCCTCCATTATCTTTGATCTTATTTAGTTTTGGTATATTTGTGCTTGGATTTAGATTTTATACTTTTATTTATGATACTTTGGCTCTTGGGTACGCTGCCATCAATACTGTTATTAAAGAAAGTCATAAATCAGCTGACTAGTCTTAGTCAATAATTCCTTATCATTAGCTTCAAACCAATGAATTTCTGGCATACGGTGAAACCAAGTCATTTGTCTTCTAGCATATTGATATTCTGATTGAATATATTTATTTTTCATAGTCTCATAATCAATTTTTTTATCCAGATAATCACATATAGCAATAGTGCCTAGTCCCAATTGTTGAACTTTACTTTGGGCTGTATTTAATGGTAATCTTTCATTTAAGATTAATCTTATCTTTGCAACTTCCTCAATGGCACCTTGTGCTAGTCTTTCTTCCACTCGAGTCGTAATTTTATCTTTTATATCACTTAAGTCAGATTTTAAGCCAATCAATAGAGGTTTATAGATAGTGAATGGTTTTGTGTTGATGGGCTTAGTTTCAAAAGTATTTTTTTCAATGGCTCGGATTAATCTAATAGGATTATTCCAATCAGATTGGTTCAGATTAATTTGAGGGTTTAGTGATAAAAGTTTATTTTGCAGCTCTAATTTATTTAATTGAGACAATTTTTGTCGTAATTGATTTTGAATAGGTATATTAGATAGCTGATAATCATATATAATAGACTCAATATATAGGCCAGTTCCACCTACGAGAAAGGGTAGCTTTTGTTTTGTTTTTAATTCTTGTAAAATAGATTTTACCTCCTTTTGAAATACAGCAACATTATAATCTTCCCAAAGTTCTTTTATATCGAGCATATAATGTGGTACTTTTTGCATTTCATTAATTGTAATTTTACCACTACCAATATCAAAGTTTTTATAAATTTGTCTAGAATCGGCAGAGATTATTGCTCCAGAAAATTTCTGAGCTAATTTTATAGATAGCTTAGATTTTCCAATCGCAGTTGGTCCTAAAATAGTAATAATAGATTGCATATAGACGTATTTGGGTAAATATGGTATAATGAATTATAACAGAATAGTAACATATATGGCAAAAAAACAGCAACCAGTCCAAGAATATTCAGCAGCTCAGATTGATGTATTAGAAGGATTTAAAAACATACCCGACAAAAGCCAAGATTTAATAATTGCAGACCCGCCCTATTACAAGGCAATAAATGAAGGATGGGATAAGCAATGGAAAACCGAAGCTGAATATTTAGACTGGTGCAAATTATGGTTTGCGGAATGCGTAA
>CAZYEN010000042.1:0-2599 GCA_964646465.1 uncultured Candidatus Saccharibacteria bacterium
AATGTTGTAAAACAGGATATAGAAAATGATCCAGTAGATGCTAGGGATATAAATGTAGATTTATCAGCGGATACTCCTTATCTTGGATCTAAATCAAAAGCTAAAATTGCAATTATTGAATTCAGTGACTTTGAGTGTCCATTTTGTAAAAAATTCCATGATGAGGCTCGTAAGGAAATTATCAAGCAATATGTAGATACAGATAAAGCCATCTTAGCTTGGAAAGATTATCCATTGGACTTTCATGATCCTTTAGCTACCAAACAAGCTATAGCAGCTCAATGTGTCTATGATCAAAAAGGTAATAAAGATTACTTTGAATATGTGGATTTAATTTTTGCTAATACTAAAAGTGGAGGAGATGGAATGAAAGAATCTAAACTTAATGAATTAGCAATAGAAATTAAAGACTTAGACCAAGAACAATTTGATAGTTGTCTCAAAGAGGAAAAGACCTTAGATAAAGTAAAAGCAGATATGGATTTTGCTAATAAAAATGGAGTCAATGGAACTCCAGGATTCCTAATTGGTAAATTAGAAGATGGTAAATTAACTCAAGGTATTAGAATTGCTGGAGCTTTGCCAATTGCAACATTCAATCAATATTTAGATGAATTATTGAAATAATTGTGCTATAATAGAAAAGTATTTAGTTTAATTATAAAATTATGAGCACACCAAATATACAAATCTATTCTACTCCAACTTGTGGTTTCTGTAAACAAGCAAAGGAATTTTTAGCTGAAAATAATGTTACTTTTGTAGAATATAATGTTGCTGCAGATGCAGAAAAGCGTAATGAATTAGTTGAAAAAAGTGGACAAATGGGAGTACCTGTGATCGATGTAGATGGGCAAATTTTAATTGGATATGACAGAGCTACCTTAGCTAAATTAGTTGGTATAGAAGCATAATCCATTATTAAAGAATATTAAATAAAAAAGACGGTTTGCAACCGTCTTTTTTATTATGTAAGAGATAGCTATTATAAAGTAGCTTCTCCCTCTTCCCATTCTACTGGGCAAAGACCTCCGTTTTTAAGAGCAGATAATACTCTTACAGTCTCATCAATACTTCGTCCTACATTCAAATCAGACACAACTGAATATCTTAGAATTCCATCAGGATCAATTATGAATGTTCCTCTTAAGGCTACACCACCATCTTCATCAACTAAAATATTATAGCTGTCAGCTGTTTCTTTTTTGAAATCGGATAGTAGAGGAAATTCTAATTTTCCTAAATCTTTTTCAACCCAAGCTTTGTGTGAGTGTACGCTGTCCACGCTAGCTCCTAATACTTGTGCATTTAATTTATCAAATTCCTCTATTTTCTTGTTAAATCCAGTAATTTCAGTTGGACATACAAAAGTAAAGTCTAGAGGATAGAAGAATAATACTACCCATTTCCCTGAGCCAGTAATTTGGGATAATGAGTATTCTGCAAATTTTCCGTCCTGGTAACCTTGTAGGGTAAAGTCAGGAGCTGGTTGTCCTACTTTTATCATAATGATTTTATTTAATTTAATAATCTGGTATAAAAATAATACCAAATATATTGTATCATAAAACTTATATTTTACTAAATTTTGCCTAGTGCCTAGAATGAAGAATATAATATAAAATCTATATCTATATCTGAATACTTACTTTAAAGGAAAGACATTATTTTTTGTAACTTATACAGAAAGTTTACATAAAGGAAACAACAGTGTATAATATTAACAATAACTATAGTAAAGTGCTATTAAATAATAAATATGAATAAGTACATAAAAAAACAAAGCAAAGCCTTTACATTATTAGAAATATTATTAGTAATAACTTTAATAGGGATATTGGCATCAATCTTATTAGTAGCAATAAACCCCAATAGGCAAATATCCCAATCAAGAAATCTTGTAAGAACAGTGGATATAAATAATATTTATATCGCTTTGCAGCAATATAATGCAGTTAATAAAGGAAGTTTAAACTTAAATATATCTAATAACTATACAGAAATATGTGATACAGGAACTCTTACTATTGAAGATAGCTTGCCAAATACAAATTACTGTGACGGGAAGATAGACTTAAGAATATTAGTTCCTACATATTTAATTGAAATACCAAAAGATACTGATACCTCGGTAGGAGGAACAGGATATGAGTTAGCCAAAGGATCTAGTAATCAAATTAGTTTAAGGTCTAATAAAGAAGATTTATCCCAAATTGTAGTTATAAATCCATTGAAATTGACACCAGAAGAATTAATCCAAGCCCAGATCACAGCAGGGACATTAGTACCGACGGGGACGCAGCAATTAGTGTTAAATAGATTGGTATATAAGAATAATTCAGGAAATCAGATCTATATAGACCCAGCCACAACAACAAAGCTATGTCCAGCTGGATATATACCAGTACCAGGAAGTAGTATGTATGTAACAACTGACTTTTGTGTAATGAAATATGAAGCCAAGGCAGTAGCAACAATCGACCCAACAGTAGGGTTGACCACTCCTAATACAGGATCCAACACAATAGCAAATAGCACTACAGCCACCACCAGTGCAAATGGAAGAGCAGTAGCAAGTGTAGCCAGTGGATTTCCAATA
>CAZYEN010000043.1:0-1987 GCA_964646465.1 uncultured Candidatus Saccharibacteria bacterium
GTACTTGGTGAGTCTATCTGTCTCCTCTTTCCTTCTGATACTACATATACCACCCCCCTACTGGATATTAACGATCCGTCTCTATATGTCATCTCTGCCCCTGTCGGTATACTGTTTATTTCTACTGGTGTTGTTATTACCAAATCTTCCCATTTGAATTGTGAATTAAACATATTCGGTGACTCTATTGCTCTCTTCTTCCCATTTTCTATATAGTATACTTTTGGACTATTTGTACCTTTTATTAAAAGACCATTAGGAAAGTTGGCCGAATTAGCATTCGCTAAAAAAGGAGCAAATATTAATGCCAAAAATAATATGTAAATATATTTCGTATTAATAATATTTAAAAATTTCATATTTTTATTATTAAAAAATTAGTCCATAAAATGATTATATCATATTTGCAAATATTTTGCTATACTATATGTATGTACCTAATTTGCATATACATATTATTTAATAAAATATATTACAATGAAATCGATTATAGAAGCTCTAAATTGGCGTTATGCTACTGATAGATTTATCTCTAACCCAATCCCAGAAAAAACTTTGATCACAATTATAGAAGCTGCTAGATTAGCCCCATCTTCTATGAATTTTCAGCCTTGGAAGTATATCTCTGTAGAATCACCAGAATTAAGACAGCAAATTTTTGAGGCCGGATATCACCAAAAGGCGATTATAGAGGCACCCACCCTTTTAGTGCTTACTATACCCAATAAATTAAACTCAGCTAATGTAGAACATATCATTGAAGCTACAGCTAAAGCTCGAGCTACTGAAGCTTCTACATTAGGTGGATATAGGAAAATGCTTCAAGGATTTATAGATAAAACCGAGCCTGATAAATTCTTTGATTGGAGTCGTAGACAAGCCTATATATCACTTGGGGTATTGTTACTTGCCGCCGCTCAACTGGAAGTTGATACAGCTCCTATGGAAGGGTTTGATCCTGAAAAAGTCAACCAGATATTAGGTTTAACTGATTATAGTGCCGTTACCTTGATTGCCTTGGGATACCGTAGTGCAAAGGATGAACATCAACAATGGCCTAAAGTAAGATTTGAAATGGAAGAAATATTGGAGGTGAGATAAAACCTAAAAAGAAAGAGCTTCGAAAAGCTCTTTCTTTTTTATTCTGTGGGAGAGAAAGGGATTAAGAACCTGTCGCAAATAAGATTTTCTCCTTGAAACCACTCGGTTTCAATACATCCTCCACGGGAAACTCCCGTTTCCCTACCCCTTCCCTGGCTTAAAATCACTTTTACTGATTCACATGAATAAAGTCAGAGATATCTCTTATCTCTATTTTTAATTTTGGCGGAGAGAAAGGGATTCGAACCCTTGATAAGTTTTACCCTATGCCACGTTAGCAGTGTGGTGCTTTCAACCAGCTCAGCCATCTCTCCATAATTAAATCAACTATTTTAGTATACCTAAATTTTCATAATTTTGCAAATCATTCATATTAAAAAATAATGGAATTATTATAAACTTGTAATTATTGATAATTTACATTCAATTACAAGTCAACTATATTACATCTTATTATCTACATATGATATAATATAAATAAAAGAATAGTATATGAATATTTTACCTAAAGAAATTAATAATACCTATACTGGACATCCTATTGCTCTCTATACTTTTTATATTATCATCTTTATAACTATAGTCCGAAGTCTCATTCATATATTAGCCCCTGATGGTGGAGCACAAAGTATAGCCACTATTCCCCTCGATACATATTCTGTAGAAAGTGCTAATACGGTTATTTTTATGTTTGGATTATGGGGAATTTCTCAACTACTCCTTGGTATTCTATTTCTCGTCATTGCAATACGATACCGAGCTCTCATACCCCTTATGTATCTGTTTATCTTTACTGAATATAGTCTCAGACTTATACTTGGATTCTTCAAACCCATTACCCTCACAGGTGTCGCCCCAGGAGGTATTGGAAATTATATGTTTATTA
>CAZYEN010000044.1:0-2961 GCA_964646465.1 uncultured Candidatus Saccharibacteria bacterium
GTCAAGAGGCACACTCACCGGCACAGTAATCTTATTCTCTTCATCCTCTGCCGACAGCATTAACACCGTATCAGTTACCCTACCCTTGTCAACAACCCTGTAGGGTGTTTGAATAAATCCCTTATCGTTGATTTCAGCATAGACCGATAACGACGAAATCAAACCAATATTAGGACCTTCAGGAGTAGCAATCGGACAAATTCTACCAAAAGAAGTAGGATGAACATCACGAACCTCAAATCCAGCTCTATCACGAGCAAGTCCATTTGGCCCAAGAGCAGACACTCTTCGCTTATGTTCTAATTCAGACAAAGTATTAATCTGGTCCATGTACTGAGATAATTGACTAGATGAGAAAAACTCATGAATCGCAGCCACAAGCGGCCTAGCATTAATCACACTAGTAGGAGTAATATTCTCAGGATCAGCAGTACTCATTCTATCCTTAATAATTTTCTCCATACGAGCAAAACCAACTCTAGCTCGCTCTTGCACCAACTCTCCAATCAATCTAACTCTTCTATTGCTAAGATTATCAATATCATCAGGCATAGCCTCAGGAGTATTATTCATTCTAATGATTTCTTTTACAATCATTATGAAATCTTCCACCTGCAGAACTCTGTGTTTAGGGTCTTCACTAAGGTCAACACCTAATCTAGAATTAACCTTGTATCTTCCAACCTTACCAAGGTCATAGCGACTAAAGTTAAAGAACATACCTTCAATCAATTGCCTAGCATTATCATCAGTAGCCAGATCACCCGGTCTAATTCTTCTATAAACCTCCACGAAACCAGATTTTTGATCCTTAGCAATATCCTTAGCAATAGTTTCTTTAATAAATTTAACATTACCAGTATCAACATCAGCAAAAGTAGAAATCAAATCACTATTTTTACTAATTCCAAAGGCTCTAAGTAAAGCAGTTAAAGCTACCTTTCTCTTTCTATCAATTTTAGCCCACATTACACCAGCTCCATCAGTCTCAATCTCAATCCAAGCACCACGAGTAGGAATCAATTTAGCCCCAAAGTATCTTTTATCACGAGTAATATTCTCAGTAAAGAAAACTCCAGGAGATCGTAGAATCTGAGCAATAATAACTCTTTCAGTACCATTTATAATAAAAGTACCCCGTTCAGTCATCATAGGAACATCACCTAAGAACACCTCTTGAGTAGTTTTCTTTTTAGTTTCGTTATTAATGAGAGTAATTTTAGCTCTTAAAGGAGCCTCAAAAGTAACATTTTTAGCTCTAGATTGAACCTCAGAGAGTTTAGGTTCATCTATTCTATAACCAGAAAATTCTAATCTATACTCCTGTCCAGTCCAATCCAATACAGGATAATGTTCCTCGAACAAGTCTCTTAAACCCTCCTGCAAAAACCACTTATAAGAAGTCAATTGAGGCTCAATTAGATTTGGCAACTCCAAGTCAACTGATTTCTTGAAGAAAACTCTCTGATTTTTTGACATATGCATTCTGTTATCTAATATAATATCAAAGAAATTAAGTAAGAACCCAAGACATCATTAATAAACAAAAAACAAGCAAAGGTTATCCCGTTACTTTAGCATTTACTAATTACTGATATCTGTATTATCATCAAATTTGACAATATTTATACTTAATATGAAGTCGCTCTCATCACTCATCCATAATCATACTATACACCTAAATTTGAGTTTAGTCAAGGTGTGGGGGGGAGAAAAAAATCTCCTCCACGACGCTACCGGGAGGAGACATAAACAAAGATTGAGATTACCCAAAAGGGATATCATAATATAGGACTACAGAAGCATGTCTGAACCAATATAAGAAAACCTTCCATTTTTATATTCCAATTGCATAGTTATAGTATCCCCAACTTTCAAAGGATTTCTGCTATTTAAACAATATGTCAGGCCACCCTCTGGTTCAGTAGGATAAAATGGTGGAGAAAATCCTTCGCATCTATCTATAATTTCCTGTAGACGACTAGAGTTTATTGTTAGATCCAATAAATAAACTTTTATCTCATAAAGTTGACCTATTTGTGGAAGCCAAAAAAAAGATTTTCTGATAGCATCCTGTCTCGTACAATAATCCACTCTACCATCTATAGAGAATATGTAGGGCATAGTACCTCTTGTTGTGAAAGAACAGCAGGATTATAACATATTGTTATTTTTTTCACAAATATTTTGTGTCTAGGATGAAACAGATCCTGGGAAGAGGAGAGAGTTTAGAATAGATAGAAGGAGTAGGATATAATAGAAATACAAATATAGATGCACTTTGTCCTCCTTTGGAGGAGGTGGTCCCTCCCATAATTTATTTTAGGAGGGACCGGAGGTGGATATAGCTTTAGTTTATGTTTTATCCACCCAGCCTTTCTCTGCGTTCAAACTCACACATCGCACTGACTTTCGAACCACTTGAGCAATATATCCAAATTCAATAAATATACACAATCTTATTTATACATTGACAAATTTAATTATTTTTCCTATATTCTTTTTTGGTATTTTCATATACTTCATATCCTCCATCTTTCATATCCTCAGCAGGATATTTTTTTGATATATGCTTAATTTTTTGCTTTGTTACTTCAAGTAAATCAATATCATTTTCTTGACAAAATTCAAGTATATATATAAAGATATCTGCTATCTCTAAAGAAATCTCATATTTATTTTTATCTTTCTTAAAACCATATTTTTTAATATTAGTATCATCCCATTGATAATGTTCTAAAAGCTCAGCTGCCTCTAACATAATTGATTTTACTAAATCTACTGGTTCTAGTCCAAGCCAGCCACGATCTTTTCTAAATATATACAGTTCCTTGACTAATTCTTCAAATGTAATTTTTTTGCTACTCATAGAAATAATTAAGTCTATCCCAATCTGTGCTCCCGCAGGGGTTCGAACCCCGAATGACGGTTCCGAAGACCGTAGTGATATCCAGTTTCACC